>MHHA01000053.1 GCA_001805845.1 Omnitrophica WOR_2 bacterium RIFCSPLOWO2_12_FULL_46_30 | reverse complement strand
CTCCCGCAGAAAGAAATAATGCCCAGGAGATTATTATCTAACCAGATTCCAATGGCATTTTCACCGTCATTAAGGTTTACCCAGGAATTATCGCCCCTATTCATTACCTCGCCAATAACTTCGCCCTGGTAGGTTACTTCCCGGCCATCAAGCTCTCTGGCATGTTCAATCAGTTCGCTTGAAGAGACTGCTTGTTGGGCAAAGCAAACAGCCGAAAGCTGAAAGCTGAGAGCTAAAACAAACGCATTAAATAATATTACCTTTGAGAGCGAGGACTTATACCTTTGCGCATAAGTCCAAGCTGAACTTACTGGCAGAATCTTTAAATGCGTTTGTATTGGTATCATTTGCCTCTTACAAATGCCGCAAAAAAGCCGATGAGGGTAAAAATTGACATAAACTCTAATCGGCCAATCCACATCTGTGCTATATAGGTGAGCTTCAGCAGCGCGGGCATACCGGCTTTGGTTATACCGCAGGACAAACCCACATTCGCTGCGGCCGAGGTAGATTCAAAAAAGGCCTCTAATGCCGGGTAGCCTGAGAGCATACCAATGATGCCGCCTGAGGCATATAAGCCCAGATAACATAATAAAATTAACATTGCTGAGCGTACCTGGCGGTCCTCTAACATCATCTCTTTAATATGATGGTATTTTTCAATAAATACCGTTGACTCGGGAAGCATTATCCGTTTCACATCATTATAGAGCGCCTTAAAGACCACCCCGATTCTAAGCATCTTGATACCGCCGGTAGTTGAGCAAACTGCGCCTCCCAAACCCATCGCTACAATTAAGGCGGCTAAAGCGATATCGCCCCATTCATGAATAAACTGCCGGGCATAAATTGTCTGATAGCCGGTGCCGGTGTGGCCGGAGATGAGCTGATAAAATCCTTTTCTAAACAAACCCATTACGCCGGGATAAACTCCTGACTTAGCCAAACCCACAGCCAGCAGAAAGAAAGTAAGCATTACGGTTATAAAAAAGGCGCGCGTCTCAATATTCTTAGTGAGCTCCTTTTTACTCCGGAGCCAGAGGGTATAATGGAGCTTAAAATTCAGCGAGCCCAGGATCATAATCACAATGGTTACGATTTCATAGCTTAAGCTGTGATAGTATAAAATATTCTGCGATTGCGGAGCGAATCCGCCGGTATCAAAAGCAGCCATAAAGATACAGGCGCCATGAAAAAAGCCGCTCTGCCAGGACATCCCTGCTAACCGGCCAACGATTGCCAGGGCAAGCGTCCCTAAGATAAGATAGACTATGCTGACTATCCAGATAAAACGCGAGGTCTCTACTACATTCGGGAGTATCTTTTCATCCCGCCCCTCTCCGACGTACATCCTGAATGCGCCGGCTGAACCCCGCACCAAAAAAGAAAGCGCCAGCACCACGACCCCCTGGCCGCCGATAAACATAATCAAGTGCCTCCAGAGATTCACTGCCCTGCTTGCGTGGTCAATGTCCTGCGCTAAGGTAAGGCCGGTGGTGGCAAAACCGCTCATCGCGTCAAAGACGCAATCAAGATATGAGCCCCAGTGGCCGCTTAAATAAAAAGGGATTGCCCCAAAAAGACTGGCCGCCAGCCAGGCCAGAGAAACCACAACCATGCCCTGCACCCAATTCAAGTCCTTCTCGGTAGAGCAAAGCAATATTAAAAACTTGCCGAAAATAAGACAAATAAGGAAACCGATGATAAAGTCATAGGCAGGATTTAATTCTCCCCAGGCGGCTGCGCTTACCAGCGGCAGGAGCATGCTCATCCCTACGCCGATAATAATTTTCCCTAAATAATATCCGATTGTTTTAAGGTCAGCTGGGGTTGGCTTGAGGATCATTTGAATAAGAGGACAAGATAGATAACCGCAAAACTCCCCGCGATAAGAGCAAAGCTATAGGCTATCTCAATCAGGATGCCTTGAGTGGACTGGCAGATGACCATCACTGCGTTTTTGAATTTCAGAGAAGGTGCGGGGTTCATATCTTACCAATGAGATAACTTAAGAGCTGCTGTTCGTTCTGGAGAAGGGTAAGGGCAATAATATCATCCTGGGCCAGCAGAACAGTGTTTCCTTTAGGGACAATCACCTCATTGCCCCTGATTATGGAAACCAGGACCGAGTCTGCCGGCAATTGCAGTTCCTGCAGTTGTTTATTGATAACCGGTGAATCCGCAGGGAGGTCTACCCGGACAATGGCGAGTTTTCCCCGCTTAAAACTCATCAGGTTCACAAAATCGGCAAAAGAAACCTCTTCTTCAATAATCTTGGCAAGGATAGCGGTAGCGTCAATGGGCACATCCACTCCCAAGCGCGAAAAAACCTGTTCATTCCGGGGGTCGTTGATCCTGGCTACGGTGCGGGAAACCTTGAATTTTTCTTTTGCCAGTTGGGAAATAACCAGATTATCTTCATCATCTCCGGTAACGCTGGCTACTACATCCGCCCGGGATATCCCTGCTTCCTCCAGATACTTAGGGTCACAGCCGTCTCCATGAATGACCAAGCCGCTTAAGTCTCTGGCGAGCTCTTCGCAGGCAGAGTTGTCCTTTTCAATGACCACCACGGTATGCTTATCCGCAAGCAGCCTCCTGGCTAAGAAATGCCCAACCTTCCCCGCGCCTACAATAATGATATACATTTAATGAACAGACAGCTTACGGAGCGTAAGCGACGTAAGCTGTAGCCCGTAGGGCGTCTGTGAATTATATCCTGAATCTCTTCCTTACCTTATCTAACTTATCGGTCTTTACTATCGCCATAATCACATCGTTCTTCTGGATTTTGGTCTTTGCCTCGGGCAGTATTGTGCCTTTTACGCTTTTAATCATCACCACTACTAATTCTCCCGGCATATTGATCTCTTCCACCGTCTTACCAATAAGCTTATCATCAGCCTCAATCTCAAGCACCCCCACATCCTTGCTTTCAATCAAATAGCTGGAAAAACGGCTCTCAATGATTTTATCGCGTATCATTGCCGCAAAGAGGATAGTCCCGCTTAAAATATCTAAGCCCAGGGCTCTATAGATATCCGCCCGGTTAGGGTCGTATACGCGGGCAATGACCTTGGGGACCTTGAATATTTTCTTGGCAACCTGGGCAGAGACGATGTTGGTGTTATCGCCGTTGGTAACGCTGCAAAAGGCATCTGCCTGGGCAATCCCGGCATGCTTAAGAAGCTCTACGTCAAAGCCATTGCCTACCAGGGTCATCCCGTTAAAAGTCCTGCCTAAGCGCTCAAAGCTTTTCAGAGAACGGTCAATGACCACCACATTATGGCCTTCAGCTGAAAGAAGCTTGGCCAACTCTGAACCCACCCTGCCGCATCCGACGATTATGACGTACATAAGAGTTACTGAGTTCATTGAGTTCATTGAGTTCTTAATTCTGTGAACTCTATAACTCTACGAACTCTATAAACTATTGCTTGGCTACTTCCACTAACTTCTGGAATGCCTTTGGTTCATTCACTGCTAATTCCGCAAGCATCTTGCGATTGAGCGTCACCTTTGCCTTTTTGAGGCCATTAATAAACTTGTTATAGGTTATTCCGGCGGCCCTGGCCCCTGCATTGAGCCGGGCAATCCAGAGCTGGCGGAATTCAATCTTGCGCTTCTTGCGGTCGCGATAAGCATACACATCGCTGTGTAAAAGCGAACGCTTGGCTTGTAAATACTGCTTGGAGCGATCGCCCCACTGGCCTTTAGCGCGTTTTAAGACCTTCTTTACCCTCTTCCTTCTTGCAACGTTTGTCTTTACCCTTGCCATTTTACCCTCACTTCCTGCCTGCCGGCAGGCAGGCGTTCGGCAGAAACCAGCCCGCCCCGGCAAAGCGCAGCGGGCCGGGGAGGCCAGAGACAGTTACCAGATTTTGTTTCTTTATTCTGGTGGCTGGTTTTGCCGCCTCGGCGGCACCCCGCTTTGGCGGTGGCTGGTTACTGGTTACTTTATTTAACTTTATCCATACGGCAGCATTCGTCTAATCATCCGCTCCTGGGCCTTAGATACCAGAGCCGCTCTCCTTAGAGCGCGCTTACGCTTTTTTCTCTTTGAAGTAAGTAGATGGCTTTTGCCTGCGTGAGCGCGATGGATTTTACCTGACCCGGTGATACGAAATCTCTTTTTAATTCCTCTTTTTGTTTTTAGTTTTGGCATATTAATGAACAGACAGCTTACGGAGCGTAAGCGACGTAAGCTGTAGCCCGTAGGGCGTCTGTGAATTAATCCCCCCTGTTTTGATTTTGTGCGTTTTTTGCACAAAATCAAGGGGGGATAAGTTACGTCCTCACTTACTTTGGTCCAATAATCATTGATATCATCCTGCCCTCTAAAATCGGCGGTTTTTCCACGGCGCCGTATTGGGTTGACTCGGAAATAAATCTATCTAAAACGCGCCTGCCCAATTCATGATGCGCGATCTCTCTCCCCCGAAAAAATAAGCTAACCTTGATCTTATCTTTTTTCTGCAAAAAATTGACAAGCTGTTTTAGTTTTACCTGGTAGTCATGTTCCTCAATATTGGGCTTAACCCTGATTTCTTTCAAATGCGCCTGATGCTGACGTTTCTTTGCCTGGCGTTCTTTTTTCTCTTCTTCGTATTTGAATTTCGTAAAGTCCAGAATTTTACATACCGGGGGCGCCGCATTAGCCGCTACCTCAACCAAATCAAGCTCATGCTCATCTGCGAGCGCCAATGCCTTCTGTAAAGATACGATTCCTAATTGCTCTCCCTGAGGCCCGACGAGCCTGACCTGAGGCGCGCGTATCCTCTCGTTCACCCTGACGAATCTTTGAATAGTAATCACCTCCTCAAATGAGCCCCGCCTTTGGCGGGGCGAATTTGACCCCCCTGCTTTGATTTTGTGCGTTTTTTGCACAAAATCAAGGGGGGTAAGTTCGGCTATACGTTCATACCTTATTCCTTATCTCCTCCTGCAGATTACCGATAAACTCCTCAATGCCCATCTGCCCCTGGTCTCCAGCACCTCTTTTTCTTACCGCTATTTTGCCGGCCTGCGATTCCTTTTGCCCTGCGACGATTATGTAGGGGGATTTCTCTAATTCGGCATTGCGGATTCTCTTAGTCAAGGTCTCGTTGCCGGCCTCCAGCTCAACTCTTAGAGCCGCGGCCTGTAATTTTTCCTTCACCGCATCAGCATACGGCTCATCTTCTTTTCTTATGGGAATAATCACCGCTTGAAGCGGAGCCAGCCATAAGGGCAATGCCCCGGCATAATGCTCTATGAGCGCTCCCAGAAAACGTTCTAAAGACCCCAGTATCACCCGGTGCAGCATTATCGGCTGCCTTTCTTTTCCCTGATTATCAATATAGGTTAAATCAAATCTCCGGGGAAGGGCAAAGTCGCACTGGATAGTTGCGCACTGCCACTGCCTTTTTAAGGCATCTTTTAACTTTATATCTATCTTGGGCCCGTAAAAAGCGCCTTCGCCGGGATTTACTTTGTATGCTGTTTTTTTTTCTTTAAGCGAATCCTCCAGGGCCGAGGTCGCCTGCCGCCAATCCTCATCGCTGCCGATAGAGTCCTGGGGCCGCGTGCTCAATTCAACGGCTGCCTCAGCAAAACCAAAATCTTTCATCACTAAAAAGACAAACTCCATTACTTTTTTGATTTCATCTTTTAACTGCTCCGGGGTGCAGAAAATATGGGCATCATCCTGGGTAAAGCCGCGCACCCGGAGAAGACCATGCAGCACTCCGGATTTCTCATGGCGGTAGACCGTGCCCAATTCAAATAATCTAAGAGGCAGCTCCCTGTAGCTGCGTAACTTAGATTTATAAATCAAGATATGCCCCGGGCAATTCATTGGTTTTAAAACATATTCTTTATTTTCAATCTGGAAGGTATACATATTCTGGCGGTAGAATTCGTAATGGCCTGAGGTCTTCCATAGCCCCTGCTGCATAATATGGGGAGTAATAACCATTTGATAACCGCGCTTAAGGTGTTCGTCTTTTTCGTAATCTTCAATTATCCGTCGCAAGACCGCTCCCCTGTGATGATAAAAGACAAGCCCAGCCCCTGCCTCATCGTGATAGATGTCAAAATATCCTAACTGCGGCCCTAATTTGCGGTGGTCGCGCTTTTTAGCTTCTTCTTGATTTTTTAGATATTCATCAAGCTCATTTTTGCTTTCAAAGCAGGTAGCATAAATGCGCTGAAGCATAGGATTGGTTTCTAAACCGTGCCAATATGCCCCGGCTATGGAAAGAAGCTTGAAATATTTGAGCCTGCCGGTTGATTCTATATGCGGGCCCCGGCAGAGGTCAATAAATTTGTTCCCGGTTTTATAAATGCTAACCCGCTCATCGGGAATCTCTTTAATTAAATCCAGTTTATAATTTTCCTTGAGCCGGGAAAATAAATCCCGGGCGTCATTTTTATTTAAATCTTCTCGCGTAAAAGGAAGCTCTTCCTTAATAATCTCCTGCATCTTACTTTCTATTCTAACTAAGTCTCCCGGAGCAAAGGGCTCCTGCTTATCAAAATCATAGTAGAAGCCGTCTTCAATGGAAGGGCCGATGCCTAATTTTGTTTCCGGCCAGAGCTCCTTTACCGCCTGAGCCATAACGTGCGAACATGAATGCCGTAAAATATCTAACTCCATATAATTTTATACCTGCCTACCAGCAGGCAGCTATGGTGGGCGGTACAGGACTCGAACCTGTGACCCTCACAATGTCAATGTGATACTCTAACCAACTGAGCTAACCGCCCGCTGTTTTCAGCCCTGCTGATTTATTTTTCTGTCAACTGTCAATCAAAACGGGTAGTCGTGGACGGTAGGCGAACCCTGCATCTCCAAGAAGTTCAACTGCTTGTGAAAATTGCCGTCCGTAAAGGCAGACGCGGTTTCGTCTATTTAGGACATACGCTACCCAAATCTATGCTCTCTGCGCAAAAGAGTGTTATCAAAACACCTATAAAAATCCAATGATCCCTCACTTCTTCAAGCGAGCTATTTCTTTTTCGATTGCCTCAAGCACTTCTGTATTCTTTATCTCATCATCTATGCTAAAAACAACAAAAACCTTACCGCCATATTTGGCCTCAAAGTCACGAAAACTTGCCTTCATTCTCTCGGTCGCGGAATAATTACCAAAATTAGCTTTTGCTGTTACGGGCTTAATTTGAATACCAAATGCCTTAGCGCCTACATACCCTAAATAGTCTATATCTCCAGCGTGATCGAGCTCGGGGTCTGACTCTTCAAACCTAACCCCCGGGAACTTCTTAGCAATATTATCTGTTACAACCGATTTCTCACGGATAAATCCATCATATGTCCTCTCAATCGTTAGATTAGAGATATAGTCAACGCAATCTTGCAGGGTCAAATTCCTAAAAGCCTCTTGCCATTCAGGAATAACGATTTCAGTTATTTTAACGTGCAGTCTTTCTCCAAGCTCCTGCAAGACCTCCTTCGTAACCTTTACCGGAGTTTTTCCATCCGTATACGCCTTCTCAAAATACCACTTTTCCCACTCCTCGATAGATTTAGGCTGACATTCACGAATTAATGCCATAACTGCGCCAACTTTGTTGGGTCGAGATAGTTGATAAGTCTGACAAGCATAATTAAGAACTTTTTCTTTTTTCCCAAAATCTTTTGAATAGCGTTTATTTTTCATTGTGAGCGTGCTCCAGATTTTGTAGTTCCAAAAATTTTTCTTTATATTTAAAAAGCATATCGGCATCGACAACAGCGAGCCCTTCTTTAATTAAATGAGCATTCACGAATGTCTTATTTTTGAGATACAAATAACACAGGAGCCTATTCTCAGAATCATATTTTGTCTGGTCATATTTCAAAAATACTTTTTGCCCCTGTGTTTTATTAACCAAATATTCCGTGGCCTTGCCATTTTTTAAAACATCTTGTTTAATTCCCAGAAGTCGCACAGTCAACCCGTTACTCAACTTTATAAGCTCAGGACTCACCACTTCCTTAACCGTAAAATACTCCTCGCGTTGCCCACTATCTTGATCGATTTTTGAGCCAAATTGCAATTTCTTGGGGTCTATCTTTTTATCAACTTTAATCGGATCTTCAAAAATGTATGGCAATTCTTGGATTTGCTCTGCAAAATTAGCAATTATCTTCTCCTGTTTCGATATTTCAAAGGCGCACTCTTCAGAAAAAAG
>MHHA01000052.1 GCA_001805845.1 Omnitrophica WOR_2 bacterium RIFCSPLOWO2_12_FULL_46_30 | reverse complement strand
ATCTTTATTTTGACATTTAATCAGCCCCGCTGCTTTCGGGGCGAATTAAACCCCCCACCACTTTCAATATAGCACTGTCTTATTACGAAAGTGGTAGGGGGTATTTTTTTGTTGCAATTTTAAGGGAGAGGTGGTATAAATTTTAAGATAAATATGAATTATCGCCAGGAAGCGCAAATATACGGTTTATATGATTCAAGGTTTGAGCATGATTCCTGCGGCGTAGGATTTGTCTGCGATATCAAAGGCAGGAAATCAAACGCAATTATCCGGCAGGGTTTAGAGGCCTTAAAGCGCCTTGCCCACCGCGGGGCAACCGGCGCAGACCCTAAAACCGGTGACGGCGCCGGGATCCTTATTCAGACCCCCCACCAGTTTTTCATCAAGGCGGCGCAAAAAGCAAAAATTGATTTACCGCCTGCCTTTGAATACGGCGCCGGGCTGGTATTTTTGCCTACTGATTCCAAAGAACGTACATTCTGTAAAGATGTTTTTGCAAAGATTATAAAGAAACAAGGCCAGATTTTATTGGGTTGGAGAGAGGTCCCGGTAGATAATTCCGGCATTGGTCCAACCGCCAAAGATACCCAGCCGGTCATTGAGCAGATCTTTATCGGCAAAAACAAAAACGGGGGGCCGCCCGCCAAAAAGCGCGGCGGAGCAGCCGATGGGGGCCGCGATGCTCTTAATTTTGAGAGAAAGCTTTATCTTATCCGAAAAGAGGTTGAAAATATTATCCGGGCCTCTAAACTAAAACAGAAGTCATGCTTCTATATACCGAATATTTCCTGCCGCACCTTTTCCTATAAGGGCCTGCTGATGCCGGCCCAGGTGGAAGAATTCTTCTGCGACCTAAAAGACCAGGATTTAAAAAGCGCAATTTGCTTAGTGCATTCACGCTACTCTACTAATACCTTTCCTACCTGGGATTTAGCCCAGCCGTTTCGCTTCTTAGCCCATAACGGAGAAATAAATACCCTCAGGGGCAATATCAACTGGATGCGGGCGCGGGAAGGTATCCTGAGCAGTCCGTTGTTCGGTAAAGCTCTTGAAAAAATCAAACCGGTGATTGTGCCGGGAGGAAGCGATTCAGCGGCCATTGATAATGCCTTTGAACTATTGGTTTTATCGGGAAGGCCGCTTGCCCATGCAATGATGATGCTTATTCCGGGCGCCTGGGAGCAGGATGGGTTGATGGATGAAAAGCTTAAGAACTTCTATAACTACCATGCCTGTTTTATGGAGCCCTGGGACGGGCCGGCAGCCATTGCCTTTACCGACGGAACAAGCATAGGCGCGGTCTTAGACCGCAACGGCCTGCGTCCGGCGCGCTACCTTGTAACCAAGAATGACCTTGTAGTAATGGCCTCAGAAGTAGGGGTTTTGGATATTGCGCCGTCAGACATTGCGGTTTCCGGCCGGCTGACGCCAGGAAAGATGTTTTTTGTGGACACCGAAAAAGGCAGGATTGTCCAGGATGAGGAGATAAAAGAAGAGATATCCGGCCGGCGTCCCTACGGAGTTTGGCTTAAGAATAATCTCTTAGATTTGAATATATTACGTCTCAGACGCCGCACGAAGCACGAAGCGCCAAACACGAAGCGCGAAGATATACTGAACCTTTTAAAGGCCTTTGGTTATACTCGGGAAGATTTAAAAGTCATTATTAAGCCGATGGCCGAAGAGGGCAAAGAGCCTACCGGCTCAATGGGAAATGATACTCCCCATGCGGTCTTATCCAAACATCCCCAATTACTCTATACCTATTTTAAACAGCTCTTTGCCCAGGTGACCAATCCTGCGATTGACCCCATCAGGGAAGAGTTAGTGATGAGTATGATGAGTTTTGTCGGTATGCAAAGAAATATTCTGGATGAGACGCCAGGCCATTGCCATAAAATGCTGGTGAGGGAGCCGGTGCTTAGCAATGAGGACCTGGAGAAAATCCGCAGGGTCAAAGAGAAGGGCTTCAAGACGAAAGTTATTTCTCTGCTCTTTAGAGTAGATGAAGAGCAGGATTTTCTTAAGACCCTGCGCAGAATTTGTAAAGAATCGGTTTTGGCTATAGAGCAAGGTTACAGCTTTATAATTTTAAGCGATAAGGGAGTGGATAAAGGGCATGCCGCTTTGCCTGCGCTCCTGGCTACAGGCGCAGTGCACCAGCATTTGATAAGAAAGGCCCTGCGCAGTCAACTGGGGATCATTCTTGAGAGCGGTGAGCCAAGAGAGGTGCATCATTTTGCCCTCTTATTCGGTTACGGCGCCGACTGCGTCAATCCTTATCTGGCATATCAGTCATTGGAATATCTCATCGCTGTGCGCCAGCTGCGCTTGGATTACAAAACTGCCCTTAAGAATTACCGCCGCGCCGTAGATAAAGGAATATTAAAGATACTTTCCAAAATGGGTATTTCTACACTTGCCAGTTATCGCGGGGCCCAGATATTTGAGGCCCTGGGAATTAGTCAAGAGGTGATTGAAGAATGTTTTTCCGGGACCGTCTCGCGCATTAACGGCGCCGGCTATAAGGAGATTGCCCGGGAGGCTCTTCTAAGGCATATGCAGGCGTATCCGAAAGAGGGCTTAAATTATCCATATTTATCTACCGGCGGCATTTATCAGTGGAAGAGAGACGGAGAATTTCACCTCTGGAATCCTGAAAGCATTGCGGCTTTACAGGACGCTGCCCGTCTGGGCGACTATAAGAAATATAAGGAATTTGCCATCCGCATTAATGACCAGTCGGAAAATTCCGCCACCTTAAGGGGCCTGCTTAAATTCCGCACAGGCAAGGTAAAAGCGGTTTCCATTGAGGAAGTTGAGCCGGCTGAAGAGATTTTTAAACGTTTTGCCACCGGCGCAATGAGCTTTGGTTCAATTTCCAAGTGCGCCCATCAAACGCTGGCTATCGCAATGAATAGAATTAAAGGCAGGTCAAATACCGGCGAGGGCGGAGAGGACCCCGCGAGATTCGTTCCTTTTCCTAACGGTGATTCAGCCCGCTCCGCCATCAAGCAGGTTGCTTCGGGGCGCTTTGGCGTGACTACCAATTATTTAGTTAATGCCGATGAGCTGCAAATCAAGATTGCCCAGGGAGCAAAGCCGGGCGAAGGCGGACAGCTTCCCGGGCATAAGGTAAGCGTAACTATTGCCAGCACCCGCTATACCACGCCCGGAGTCACGCTTATTTCGCCGCCGCCGCATCATGATATTTATTCCATTGAGGATTTAGCCCAGTTAATCTTTGACCTAAAGAACGTTAATCCCCGGGCCCGCATCAGCGTAAAATTAGTTTCAGAGATAGGCGTGGGAACGATTGCCGCTGGAGTGGCCAAGGGCCATGCGGATATGATTTTGATTTCCGGAGGAGACGGCGGCACCGGCGCCTCTCCGCTCTCTTCAATTAAGCACGCCGGGCTTCCCTGGGAATTAGGGATTTCCGAGACCCATCAAACCCTGGTTTTGAATGATTTAAGGAATCGGGTGCGCCTGCAGGCCGACGGACAAATGCGTACCGGCCGGGATGTAGCCATTGCCGCGCTCCTGGGGGCTGAGGAATACGGCTTCTCTACCGCGGCGCTTATTGTTTCAGGCTGCGTTATGCTCAGGCATTGCCATTTGAATACCTGTTCCGTGGGCGTGGCCACCCAGGATGAGCTCTTAGAAAAGCGCTTCCGCGGCAAGCCCGAATATCTTATTAACTATTTTACCTTTATTGCCCGTGAACTGCGGGAGATTATGGCTTCCCTGGGAATAAGAAAGTTAGATGAAATGATTGGCCGGACTGAACTTCTGGAATTAAATTCCGAAATTATTCCCTGGAAGGCAAAGAAGATAGATTATTCCCGTATCCTCTTTAAGCCCAAAACGCCCAGGAGCGTGGGGACTTACTACTCAATTTCTCAAGATCATGGGATAAATAAAGTCCTGGATTTAAAACTGATTGCGCTTGCCAAAGAGGCCTTAGAGAATCAAAAGCCGGTAGAGCTCGAACTTCCTATTGAGAATATTAATAGGACTACCGGGGCAATGTTAAGCGGGGAGGTTTGCAGGCGTTATGGAGAAGAGGCCTTAGAAGAGGGGACCATTCATTGTAAGTTTAAGGGTGTGGCCGGCCAGAGTTTTGGCGCCTGGCTGGCTAAGGGAATTACTTTTGAGCTTGAGGGTATGGCCAATGACTATGTGGGAAAAGGTATCTCCGGAGGAAAAGTTATTATTTACCCTGACAAAGAGGCGGCCTTTAAAGCGAGGGAAAATATCATTATCGGAAATACCGCCTTTTACGGAGCAATTTCAGGTGAGGCCTATATCCGGGGAGCAGCCGGTGAAAGATTCTGCATCCGGAATTCCGGCCTGCTCGCTGTGGTTGAAGGCGCGGGAGACCACGGCTGCGAATATATGACCGGGGGGAGAGTGGTTGTGCTGGGAAAGACAGGAAGAAATTTTGCCGCGGGTATGTCCGGCGGGATTGCCTATGTCTATGATGTTGGGGATAATTTTAAGAATAAATGCAATCTGGAAATGGTGGCATTAGAGGAGATTAATCCTGATGACGCAGCAACCATAAATGATTTACTCCGTAATCATTATAACTATACCGCCAGCCCCTTTGCCAGGAAGGTTCTGGATAATTTTAAAGAGGGACTAAAAAAATTCGTCAAGGTAATGCCTTTAGAATATAAACGGATTTTGGAGCAGAAAAGACTTGAAGAAAAATTGGATCTGGTTGAGGTGTCGGATTAATGGCTCATGATATTAAAGGATTTTTAAAGGTCAAGAGAGCATATACCCAATACCGGCCGGTTTGCGAGCGGGTTAAGGATTATGTTGAGGTAGCGCTTTTGCGTTCCGGAGAGCAATCTAAGGAGCAGGCCTCCCGCTGTATGGATTGCGGCACGCCCTTTTGCCACTGGATATGTCCGGCGGGCAACTATATCCCGGAGTGGAATGAGCTTATTGCCGCAGGCCTTTGGAAAAAGGCAATTGAGCTTTTAGAGGCCACCAATAACCTCCCTGAAATTACCGGACGGCTTTGCCCTGCGCCCTGCGAATTTGCCTGCGTCTTAGGGATTAACGATGACCCGGTAACTGTGCGCGAGAATGAATTGGCAATTATTGAGTATGGTTTTAAGGCCGGATTTATCAAGCCGGTCCCGCCACAAAAACGCTCCGGCAAAAAAGTGGCGGTTATCGGCTCAGGCCCGGCAGGGCTTAGCTGCGCGGCTCAAGCGAATAGAGCCGGCCACCAGGTTACGGTTTTTGAAAAAGACGATAAAATCGGCGGCATCTTACGATACGGAATTCCTGATTTTAAACTCCAGAAATGGGTCCTTGAGCGCAGGCTCAAGCTCTGGAAGAAAGAAGGCATTATTTTTAAAACCGGCGTCAATGCGGGAATAGGTTATCCGGCTGTCCAATTATTAAAAGAGTTTGATGCAGTATGTCTTGCCGGAGGAAGCCGGGTTCCCCGGGATTTAAAAATTGAAGGCCGGGAATTATGCGGAATTTATTTTGCGATGGATTACCTGATTCAATCTAATCGGCGCCTGGCAGGAGAAATAATACCGATGGATGACCTTATTGACGCCAGAGGTAAGCGCGTGTTAGTCATCGGAGGCGGCGACACCGGAGCGGATTGCGTAGGGACAGCGCACAGGCAAGGCGCATCCTGTGTGGTGCAAATAGAGGTAATGCCTAAGCCGCCCAAATGCCGCACAGGGGATATTCCCTGGCCAAGGTATCCGCTTTTGCTTAAGACCTCAACCAGCCATGAAGAGGGGGGAGAGCGCCAGTGGCAGGTGTTAACTAAAAAATTCGTGGGAGAAAAAGGCCGGGTGAGAAAGGTCTTTTGTGTCAGAGTTGAATTCTCTGAGAAGGACAGCCGCGGCTGTCCGCTGATGAAGGAAATTCCCGGAAGCGGATTTGAAATAGAGACGGATTTGGTAATCTTAGCTGTCGGCTTTGTCCATCCTGAGCATCAGGGCCTGCTTAAAGAGCTGAAGGTAGAGCTTGATTCCTGCGGCAATGTCAAGACCAATGATAACTACAGCACTTCCCGAAAAGGCGTCTTTTCAGCCGGAGATATGCGCCGGGGCCAATCCCTGATTGTCTGGGCAATCTCCGAAGGCCGAGGCGCAGCCAGGGCAATTGACGAGTATTTGATGGGTAAGAGCAGCCTGCCTATTATCTAAAAAACTAAAAAGACCCTCTATTTCATTCCACAAAAAAAGCAAAAATCAAGGCCAAAAACAGCATTTTGGGAAAGCGTTTTCCCGAGGGACATTAAAAGTTGCATATAATGGAAATTTACGATAAGATTTGTCTGGGAGGTGAACCTATGAAATTAGAGGTGATTATTGAACAGGATGAAACAGGCTACTATGTTGCGGAAGTACCGGC
>MHHA01000051.1:2243-7076 GCA_001805845.1 Omnitrophica WOR_2 bacterium RIFCSPLOWO2_12_FULL_46_30 | reverse complement strand
TCCAGAAGAAGAAAAACATTCCTTTGCGCGAGGTCCTCTTAAGGCAGGGTTTTGTTGATGAAACCAAGCTTATCTCTGCTTTATCGAGGTATCTCTACATCCCAACCTTAAGCTTGTCCAGCTATCGGATTGACCAATCTTTGGTTGAAATCGTTCCGCAAAGGATTGCCAGTCAATACTGCTTAGTTCCTATTTCGCGGATTGGCGATACCCTCACTGTGGCAATGGCTGATCCGTTGAACGTTTTCGCCCTTGACGATCTGAGGCTGATTACCGGATATAAGATTGATCCGGTTATTGCTCTGGAAAAGGATATAGTGCAGGCCATCCGCAATGCCTATCATAAGAATGAAGAGGTTCCTTTTTTAGAAGAAGAGACATTGAAAGAAAGCGGCTGCGCTGTTTTTACTGAGAGAGCGCCTCTTGAGCTGGATACTTTGAGAGATGAGACTGCCACTGCGCCCATCGTCAAGTTAGTTAATCTTGCGATATCAGAGGCCTTGAAAAGGAGGGCCTCCGATATTCATATTGAGCCGCAGGAGGGCGATCTGCGCATCCGTTTTCGTATTGACGGAGATTTGGTGGATATGTTCATCATCCCTAAGAAAAATCAAAACGCAATCATCGCCAGGCTCAAGATTCTTTCCAGCCTGGATATCACTGAGATGCGCCTGCCGCAGGATGGAAGATTTAAAATAAGATTTTCTCATAAAGAAGTGGATTTCCGGGTTTCTGCGCTTCCCACCGGCTTCGGACAGAAATTGGTCTTGCGTATCTTAGATAAGTCCACCCTCTCTCCGGGATTAGATTCTCTGGGGTTTTCAAGCGATGCGCTCGGCCTTTTTAAAGAGGCAATCGCAAAGCCCTACGGGATGATTCTGGTTACCGGGCCGACCGGAAGCGGGAAATCTACAACCCTTTACTCGGTTTTAAATCAGCTGAATACGCCGGAAAGAAATATCATTACCGTTGAGGACCCGGTGGAATATCAGATTGAGGGGATTACCCAGGTTCAGGTTAAATCAGAGATTGGACTTGATTTCGCTTCTGGCTTGCGTTCAATTCTCAGGCAGAGCCCTGATGTCATCTTGATAGGAGAAATACGGGATGCGGAAACCGCTGATATCGCCATCAAGGCGGCATTAACCGGACAGTTGGTAATGTCAACCCTGCACACCAATAGCGCGGCCCAGGCGATCACCCGGCTGGTGGATATGGGTTTAGAGCCTTTTCTGGTTGCCTCAAGCCTGATTATGAGCTCAGCCCAGCGCCTTATTCGCCGTATCTGCAGCCACTGCAAAGAGCCAAGTAAACCCGACGCGGCGTTATTAAAAAGCTTGAACTTGTCGTCGGAGATTCAATTTTATCGCGGCAAAGGATGCGAGTTTTGCAATAACACCGGTTTTTACGGCCGGTCAGGATTATTGGAAATTCTGATGATTGATGATATAATACGGGAAATGATTGTCAAAGGCTCAACCAGCGATCAGATTGAGGAGTATGCGGTAAGTAAGTTAGGAATGAAGACACTTCGCCAGGATGCCCTGGAAAAGGCGAAAAGCGCGCTGACTCCCTTAGAGGAAGTTTTGCGGATTACGGTTGAACAATAAAAGATGCTCATATACAAGTATGTTGCAAAAGATAAGGAAAGCGCCAGGACCTTAAGCGGCACTTTAGAGGCGCAGTCGCAAAAAGATGCTGAGGAGATACTGCATCAGAAAAACCTGATCATTGTTTCTTTAAAGCAGGCGAAAGCTCAAGCGGGAAAGAAGGCTTCCCGCAGGATTGCCCTGGATGATCTGGTGGTTTTTTCCCGCCAGTTAGCCACTTTGATTGACAGCGGTATAACCCTGGTTGCGGCGCTGGATATCCTTAAGGAGCAGACTGAGAATAAGGCGCTTGCGGATATCATTTTTCGGATGTATCAGGACGTAGAAGCGGGTAAAAGCTTTTGCGATGCGGTGGCAAGATATCCGGCCGCCTTTTCGGAGTTCTATATCAGTATGATTAAGTCAGGCGAGGCCTCGGGGACGCTTGACGAGGTATTGGACCGGCTGGCTTTATATCTGGAAAAAACAGCGGCGCTGCGCAGAAAAATTAAATCCAGCCTCGTTTATCCGGCGGTAGTAGTCACCATGGCTTTTTCAATTACCGCGCTCTTATTATTAAAAGTTGTTCCTACCTTTAAAAGCATATTTGAGACATTGGGGGGAAATCTTCCCTTGCCTACGCAGATTTTGATTGCGGTCAGCGATATTTTTAAACAATACTTTCTCTTGTTTATGATAGCGTTCGGACTTTCCATTTTCGGGCTTAAACGGTATGTTGCCACGCCCTCAGGCAGGTATAAATTTGATAAGTTTATCCTTAAGATTCCCATATTCGGGATATTATTTTTAAAGGTTGCGGTTGCCAGGTTTGCCCGGACATTCTCAACCTTAGTTAAAAGCGGTATCCCCATTCTCAATGCGCTGGATATCGTGGCCAAGACCGCCGGCAATAAAATCATTGAAGAAGCCATAGAAAATTCCCGCCAGGCAATCCGCGACGGCGAGCCGATTTATCAGCCTCTTGAACGTTCAAAGGTTTTTCCGCTTATGGTGGTGCGGATGATCGGCATAGGAGAGAAAACCGGCGAGCTGGAAAAGATGCTCGGTAAAATAGCGGAGTTCTACGAGAATGAGGTAGATAATGCCGTCAGCGGCTTAACCAGTATCATTGAGCCCGTTGTCATTGCTTTCCTGGGTATCGTTATCGGCGGAATTGTCCTGGCGCTCTTTTTGCCAATCTTTAAGATTTCGGAATTGGTGGCGCATTAATGTCCCGGAAGATAGACTATCAGAAAGAGCTGAATACGAAGCAGCGCGAGGCGGTTTTTTCTACCGTTGGCCCGCATTTGGTAATTGCCGGAGCCGGCAGCGGCAAGACCCGGGTGCTGGTCTATCGGGTGGCCTATCTGGTTGAGCAAGGAGTAAGGCCTGAGGAAATCCTCCTCTTAACCTTTACCCGCAAGGCCGCTAGCCAGATGCTGCGGCGCGCATCCTTAATTCTGGATGAGCGCTGTGATAGAGTTTCGGGAGGAACGTTTCACTCATTTGCCAATATTATCTTAAGGAAATATGCCGCATGCTTAGGCCTGTCTAATAACTTTACTATTTTAGACAGGAGCGACGCCGAAGATACCATTAATTTAATCCGCACCAAGTTAGGGTTTCATAAAGCTCAAAAACGCTTTCCCAGAAAGGGAGCGCTCTGCGCCCTGTTCTCAAAAAGCGTCAATAAGTCGGAAAATATTAAAAAAGTCCTGTATGCAGACTACCCCCATTTTACGGAATGGGAGGGAGAGATCATAAAAATAAAAGATGAGTACGCTCTCTATAAACGTTCAAAATCACTGCTTGATTATGACGACCTCTTGGTCTATCTCGTGAAATTGCTTCTTGAATTTGAGCAGGTGCGTCTTAAGCTTGTTGAGAAATACCGCTACATTATGGTTGATGAGTATCAGGATACCAATAAGCTTCAGGCGCAGATTGTCTATATCTTGGCAGCCGAGTCTAAGAATATCATGGTCGTCGGAGATGATGCCCAGAGTATTTACGCCTTCCGGGGAGCAAATTTCAAGAATATCATTGATTTCCCCAAAGTTTTTAAGGATGCCAGAATTATCACCTTAGAGGAAAATTACCGCTCTACGCAGTCCATCCTGAATCTCACTAATGAGCTCATCGCCTGCGCCGAAGAAGGATTTGAAAAAATGCTCTATACCAGAAAGCCCGGCGATAAGCTTCCTGTTTATGCCGAGACGCAGGACGAGCATGGGCAGTCCGAATATATAGCAGATAAAATATTGGCCTTAAGAGAGGAGGGCGTTGAGCTGGCAGAGATCGCCGTGCTTTTTCGTTCCGGATGGCATTCTAATGACCTTGAGATTGAATTAGCCAGCCGCAACATTCCCTTTGTCAAATACGGCGGACAAAAATTTGTTGAGGCAGCTCATATCAAGGACATGCTCTCGTATTTACGCATTGCGCAGAATGTCTCTGACTATGTGAGCTGGTATCGGCTTCTCTTGCTATTGCCCGGCATAGGCCCTAAGACCGCTGAAGGTATCATCAACCAGGTAGTTAACCCCAAGCGTAATCGGATGGTCAATGGTGAGCATAGTCAAACCATTGACCCCATGGCTAAGCTCTTTGCCAGGAGGCCAGCGCTTGCGGCGCTATTTGAGCTTTTTAAGAAAATTGATACCAATAGCCGTAACCCGGCCCAGATGCTTGAATTATGCATTGAACATTATCATCCGCTCTTAAAGGACAAATATGATGACTTTGACAAACGGCTGAACGATATTGATTCTTTAGTGCGGATTGCCTGGCGATACAAGTCCTTAGAACAATTCCTGACGGATATGGCTTTGGAGCCGCCGGAAAGAAATATCATTGAGGCGGGCCTTAAGGACAAGGATGATTCCCGCGTTGTCTTATCAACCATCCATTCGGCAAAGGGGCTGGAATGGCATACGGTTTTTATCATTTACTTAGCCGAAGGCCACCTGCCGTCATATTTATCGCTGGAAGACAACGATGCCATTGAAGAAGAGCGGCGGCTTTTATACGTCGCCGCTACCAGAGCCAAAGAAAATCTCTTTTTGCTAAAGCCGCATATAGACCGTTCGCCGCGGAGTTATTTTACTGAAACTAACACCATCTTCACCCGCCCCTCGCGCTTCTTAGAGCAAAATAATATCTTAAGTAAATTTACGCGCAGAGAAGAAGATTTTGACGCTTTTTCTGCGGATGATATTATTGAAAAGAAGCCCCTGCGCCGGAA
>MHHA01000051.1:0-2235 GCA_001805845.1 Omnitrophica WOR_2 bacterium RIFCSPLOWO2_12_FULL_46_30 | reverse complement strand
CTGCGGATGATATTATTGAAAAGAAGCCCCTGCGCCGGAAGCGGGAATTTCTGGAGACAATAGAGGAATACTTTGCTAGCGGCGATGATTAGCCCCGCCATTTCTTTGAAGCGGCAAGCTTAGACGGTAATTTTCCGGATGTGTTCTTTTATGGCGTGAATAGTTTCATCAGGCGTTGAGGCCCCGGCAGTAATTCCTACCGATTTCACCCTTCTGAACCATTTCTTTTTGAGCTCATCGGGTGAATTTATCCAGTAAGAATTTTTATTGATGGCTCTGGCGATTTGATAAAGCCGTTTGGTATTGGCGCTGGTCTTTGAGCCGATAATAATGATGCAGTCGCTTGCTTTCGGCAGGGTTTTTATTTCCGCCTGCTTCAGCCGGGTGGGCGAACAAATGGTATTAAAAAATTGCAGGTCATCAATACGTTCTCTAAGGGCCTCCTGCATCTTAAGCACTTTTTCTAAGTTTTGGGTTGATTGCACTACCACTGCGCCCTTCTCTATCCTTTTTGCTATTTTCTTCTTTATATCGGCTAAACCTTGCAGGACTATTGCTTTGTGTTTGATTTGGCCTACAATTCCCTGGACCTCATCGTGTTTATAGTCGCCGATAACGATAATTTTATAGCCCCTCCTGTCCATATCAATAGCAATCTTATGAATCTCTTTTACCATCGGACAGGTGGCATCAATGATTTTTAACCCCAGTTTCTCTGCCTTCTGGAGGATTTTTTTGCTGCTTCCGTGGGCGCGAATGAGCAGGGAGCCGATGCGCGGATTATTAAGTTTACCGGTTTTTTTTATGCCGGCTCTTTCAATATTTTTGACCACATTTTCATTATGGACAATGTCCCCGAGCATATATACGCGGTCTTTGCTTCTTGCGGCGCTCGCTAAGGCAATATCAATTGCCCGCTTTACCCCGAAACAAAACCCCGCGCTTTTGGCCACCGTAATTTTCATTTTTCCCAACCTCTTCCGCCGAAGGCGGATCCGTCTGCGGCAGAAACTTCTAATGTCTAGATATCCTATCACTTAATTATTCTATTGGCAATAGCTAAAAGTGATGTTATAATAAAAACCGATGAAAGCAAAGAGCATAGCTGAATCAGCTACGACATTATCTGTGGTAATGATGCCGCAAGACGCCAACCATTATGGCAGCGTGCATGGCGGCACTATCTTAAAATTGGTTGATGAAGCGGCTTTTGTGGTGGCTACCAAGCACGCCAGGAAAAACGTTGTGGTTGCCTCTATGGACCATATAGAGTTCAAGCACCCGGTTAATGTCGGCGACCTGCTTACTTTAAAGGCATCCCTGTATCATGTCGGCATGACCTCAATGGATGTAGAGGTAGGAATTGAGACCGAAAAAATCAAGCAAGGCAAGATCCTTAAGGTTGGCTCAAGCTATTTGACCATGGTGGCTTTGGATGAGCTGGGTAAACCCGCCAGAGTTCCGCGGCTTATTCTGAAAACAAAAGAGGAAATCGCAAAAAGTAAAGATATAAGGCAAAAAAGGCAAAGGCGCATTGCGCATTTTAATGGATAATTGGAAGAAATTAAGCTTTTTTCCTCAAAAGGAATTAAGAGAAGGACAGAATAATAAACTTCGCTCCTTTATCACTGCTCAGCTTTATCCCTTCAGTCCTTATTACCGCAAGTTATTTGACCAGCATAAGATAAAACCGCAGGACATCAAGACGGTTAAAGACCTAAAACTCATTCCTTTTACCAAAAAAGAGGATTTTCTCCCTGATGATGAGCATCCCAACCGCTTCCGCGATTTTATCCTCCAGCCGGATGAATCCTCTATCAAGAAATACCAGCCAAAGAGTAAACTGATTTATCTGGCTTTGCTTAAAATCTTAAAGGGCAAAGAAGAAGTCGGGGAGCGCTTAAGTAAGGAATACCGCCCCATCTTTCTTACCGCCACTACCGGCACTACCTACGAGCCGGTCTCTTTTTTATATACCAAATTAGATATTGATAATCTGCATATCTCAGGATACCGGCTGCTGGATGTCTTCGGGGTGCAAAAGGATTCCCGGGGAGTGAATCTTTTTCCCTATGCCCCGCATCTGGCTTTCTGGCAGACGGTATTTGCGGCCTTTTCCCACAATGTCTTTATGCTCTCTACCGGAGGGGGCAAGGTGATGGGCACCCAGGGGAATATTGAGGCCATATTAAAGGTTAAACCGGATATCGTGATCGGGGTGCCGGGCTATCTTTA
>MHHA01000050.1 GCA_001805845.1 Omnitrophica WOR_2 bacterium RIFCSPLOWO2_12_FULL_46_30 | reverse complement strand
TTAAATTCGTTTTGATAATCAGGGCGTCTTCTGAATACTGGGCAATCTGGATAAAGATGAAGTCCAGAATCGCGCCTACCATATCAATAGCCAAAGACGGTGAAGAAATCAGAATATTTAAATTAGTCATATCGGCAAGGGCTGAAACATACGAACCGCTGAGGATATTCGCTGATTCTTTGAGCGATGACTGCAGCAGCTCATCTCTTAAGTCAAGGCCTTCTTTGGGTTTGCCTAAAAGGCTCCCCGCCAAAATTCTGGCGTCATCGGGAGAAAAGAGTAAAAAAATCCTTCCGCTGACGTCTCCGCTTATTTCCATATCAATGACAAAAAAGAGCTTATCCCTTTCCTCTAATAAATTAGAGACATTTTCAATGGGAATAAGGCTTACCTCGGGGACGGTAATTTCAACTTTTTTGGCAATCAACTCCGATAAGGCGGTTGCTGCCCGGCCCGCGCCAATCGTGCCTACCTCTCTTAAGACATCCAGTTGAAACAGGGATAATCGTTTATTCATAATCTATGTAATCAGTGTAATCCTTGATAAAGCGCTAAGAGATTTCCTTTACTATTTGCCCGGCAATTTCTGCGACCGGCAAAACCGCATCTGCCAGGCCCGCGTCAGAGACCGCCTTAGGCATACCCCAGACAACCGATGTTTCTTCATCCTGGGCAATAACTATACCGCCTTTTTCTTTGATTTTTCGGCAGCCTTCTAGGCCGTCTTTTCCCATACCGCTTAATATGACGCCGACGACATTTTTGCCAAAGAGCTTTACCGCTGAATTGAGCGTAACATCTACCGATGGCCGGACATAATTTACCAGCGCATCCTGATTCAGCCTTACCTTCAGCCGGCCCTCTTGTTTTTCAAGCAGCATATGATAGCCGGCAGGCGCGACATAGGCCTTATTAGCCAGGACAATGTCGCCATCCTCTGCTTCCTTGGTTTTAATCTTTGACTGCCAGGATATTCTTTCTGCAAAACTCAAGGTAAATCCCTTAGGCATATGCTGGACAATTAAAAAGGCAGCCGGCACCCCTGCGGGCAGGGCCTGCATCACGTCTAAGACAGCCTTGGGCCCGCCGGTAGAGGCGCCGATAACCACTAATTTCTTAATTACAGGGAATAGCTTTATCCCGGCAGGTTGATAGGCCTCGCTGGCTGCGATGGTGGATAAAAACCTCTCTAAGTCAATCTTTGCCGCTAACTTTATCTTAGAGATGATTTCATCTTTAAGTTTAAGAATATCTAAGGAAACTTCGCCTGATGGCTTGGCAACAAAATCTACCGCTCCCAATTCCAGGGCCTTCATCGTGGCAGTGGTCCCTTCCCGGGTATAGGCGGAAATCATAATCACCCGGGTTGGCTGTTTCCGCATTATTTTTTCTAACACCGTAATCCCATCGATAATGGGGAGGTTGACATCCAGGGTGACCACGTCAGGCTTGAGGTTAAATGTTTTCTCCAGCGCTTCCTGGCCGTTTTTTGCTTTATCAATAACTTCTAAGGCCGGATCATTATTGATGGTATCGGCAATTATCCTGCGCATAAGCAGTGAATCATCAACTACCAGAACGCGAATCTTTTTTTCCATTAGCCCTTTACTTTTAGGATTATATCTCTTTTCTTCCCCAGGATATGGTATCCACTAAAACTTTCCCGTTCTCTAAGTTTAATTCAATGGTCCTTCCGAAGGTGCCCCCCACCTCTTCCGCAACAATCTTAACGGCGGATTCCTCAAAGACCGCCTTCGCCATCGCAATATTCTTTTCGCCGACATTGAGGATGCTGTCCGCAGTGATAAAGCTGAACATATGCGCTCCGCCAAAGAGCTTGGCTGTGAGATTATTCTTTGTTATCCCGAGCTTCTCTAAGTCCTCAACCATTTTTCTGATCACCGAATTAACGTAGCGGTGAGGATTTGATTTCATCCTTGCTTTATCAATATCGGGAAGCATGGGATGGGCCATCGCGCCGAGCTTTCTGGCTGAATTATAGAGAGTAATTCCTAAACATGAGCCTAAGGCCCGGGTAACCAATCGCGCAGGCGCAGATGCAATCTGCATATCCCCCATACGGACCTCAACAGTATTTTCTTCCATAGTTGTTATTGCGCCCGGGCTACCCCTTTAAAATTCTATTGATTGCTTCAAGAACCCGCGAGGGCTGAAATGGCTTGGTGATAAAGTCCTTGGCGCCTGCCTGGATTGCCTCTACCACAAGTGAGTGCTGGCCCATTGCCGAGACCATAATAATTTTTGCTCCGGGGTCATTCTTGATAATCTCTTTTACCGCGCCAATGCCGTCAATGTCGTTAACCTTAGGCATTACGATGTCCATGGTCACTACATCCGGTTTTAATTGTTGGTATTTGTCAACTGCGTCTTTGCCGTTTTCCGCTTCAGCGCAGATTTCAAAGCCTTCTTTTTTTAAGATATCCGAAAGCATTTTGCGCATAAATAAGGCGTCGTCCACAATCATCACCTTTGCCATTTTCATATCTCCTTTAATGAGTCCCTGCCGTTTTGTTTCGTTTTGTTAGAAGCGAAGCGAAACAAAACGAAACAGCAGGGGCGAATTAAAACCCCCCTGTTTTGATTTTGTGCGTTTTTTGCACAAAATCAAGGGGGGGTAAGTTCGGACATACAACTTACCTGCCTGCCGGCAGGCAGGCGTTCACTTCGTTCCGTAAGTTGCGGCCTCACTTACTTTTTGGTATATTTTTGTTCTCAGGTCAACCGGAACAAATAAATCTCTCTCCCAGAGCGTCTCCACCTTACCCAGGACCAGATAGCCTCCGGGATTGAGCAGCTGGCTAAAAGTATGAAACAGTTCTTTGGTCTGCCGGCGGTCAAGGTAAATCAGCACGTTACGGCAAAAGATGACATCTAAGCACTTAAAGGGAAAGCGCTGGAATAGATTGTGAGTTTGAAATTTAACCATCTGCCTGATTTCATCGCTTGGCCGGCAGCAATTATTAGCGCAGGAAATAAAATATTTCTTTATAATTTCACTATCAATATTCTTGAGCTCTCCCGCCGGGTATTCTGCCTTTTTAGCCTTTTCCAGGGCATCGTTATCAATATCCGATGCCCAGATTCTCACTAAAAAATTACCTTTTTCTTTTAGGGCTTGCCTGATTAGGATAGCTATAGAGTATGGCTCTTCTCCGCTGGCGCAGGCTGATGACCAAACTCGCAAAGAAAGATTGCCCTGGGCTTCTTTCCTGGCAATGAGCTCCGGAAGAACGGCTTTCTTAACGGCCTCAAAAACATCGGGGTCGCGGAAAAATTCAGTGACGTTGATGGAGAGGGCATCCAGAAAAGCATTATATTCTTCAGGGCTATTCTTTAATAAAGTAATATACTCTAAGCAGTCCTTTGTCTTAGTTGAAAAAATACGCAGGCGCAGCCGGCGATAGAGAAAATTCTGCCGGTACGAGCTTAAGTCAAGCCCTTTATATTCATGAATAAAATCAAGTATCTTCTTAAGGCCCTCTTCATCAGATTGAGCCTTGGTCATCTTTGATTATCAGTGTAATCAGATCCGCGCCACTGCGAAAATCGCCTGCCTGCTCGGCAGGCAGGCTGAAACTCATCTCCGCAGGCGATTCTCTTGAAATTAATGCCGCGGATTTTTATTGACATAGAGTATGGCCTTGGTTAATTCACGGGTGACGTCGACGCGAAATTGCGTATTTTGTTCGCCCAACCTGGTATAAATCCTTCCTTTCTCGGATACGATGTACTTAGGCGGGAGCCGGTTTAATGTCCAGGCAGTGATGTCAAGTTTACACTTCTGGCATTTACAGGTATCTTCTGTGGAAGCAAGCAATTTCTCCAGTTCGTTAGCGACAATGTATTCCATATAATTGTAAACCTTTAACATTCAGCTTCCCCCTCAATGGTTGTAGTTCGCTCGCCATTGATACTCAAGCGAAGTCGAAGTATCAATTTGTTCCAAATTTTCTGTCTTTGGCCTCTTCTTCATTTCTATCCTCAAAGAGAAACCGTACCTTTGAACCATCAACCAGAGGCGTGGTAAAACCTGCCGGCGTATCATTTACCAGAATCTTCATTCTCTTGCCCAGGGTATCTCGCGGGTCAAAGTCAATGTAGCGAAAGATTTCGGAAAGTATTACCGCGCGCTCCTTTAAATGGTAAACTCTTATGTCCGCGCCGTCCAGCAGAAACTCATCGGGCCTGGCGGGCCTGCCGTTCATAAAAATCTGCACCGGTTCAACGGTTATCTCTATGTTTTTACCGGATACATTGATATGTACCTTTTCAACCGTCTCAGGGATATCTATTATGTCTTTTATTTTGTAGGAGGTTGGTTTTTCAGGAAGAAACTCTATGTTGTCATTTTGCTTGATTTCTGTATTCAGATGCGCCTCTTTGCCATTAAGCGAAAGTGTAAAATTTGCCTGGGTGAGAATCGTGGGCGAGCCGTTGATATTGACCAGAATCTGGCGCTCGCTGAAGCGATTTTCCAGGTTGATGGCCTTATGGCGCAGCGCATCTTTTATTTTCAGGGGTAAAATCCGGATATCCGCCCGGTCAATAACGCCGCTGTCTAAGCTCGCCGGGCGTTCGTTCATAAGCAGCGCAGGTAAAATTTCCACCGCTTCTTGATTAAAAATTATCTTTATTGGCTGTAAGTTCAACAATTCCCCGATTGACTTTGCGGCGTTTTCGCCATCGCGCGCCTCTTCAAATTCAAGGCGGTCGCCGTTTTCTATTTTCTCGGAGAGCTCGCCAACCGGATTCCCGTTACGCAGGATGCGGGCCGCTTTACCCAGGGTTCCCTTGATGATTTTTAATTCCCCGTTTACAGAGCAGGTTATCGCCATGCCGGGCCGGGGATATAATCTTTTCTTGCGCAGGACGCCCGAAACCGTTAACGCTCCCAGGACGTCTTTCTTTTGCTGGAAGTCTAAGATTCTGAATTTCCTGTGATTGACCTCAAGCTCAATAAAATAAAGGCCTAAGGAATTCGCGGCAATAAGCGCAATGCCAATGGGAGTAACTGCTTCTGGCCCGGTTAATCTTTGCGTTCTATCTTTAATATTTTTTATTGCCTGCGGCAGGCGCAGGCCTACCTGCTCCTGGGAAAGGCCAAAGCTTACGGCCAATTCTTTAATCAGATGAGGGGTCAAACTCCCGCCGCCAACCCCGATCACTGCCTGGGGAGGAGCTTCTCCTAATTCTAAAGCTGTTCTGGCAATTGCTTCTGCCAGTTTTTTTATGCGGGGAGATAGTTTTTCAATTAAGTTCTGGGAATTGATTTTATGTTTTTTACCCCAGATATCTTCGTAGTCAAGGACATCTTTTTTATCTAAAGAGCGTTTAATGGTTTCTGCAGCGTTAAAGTCAACTAAGAGTATTTGCGAGA
Source organism: Omnitrophica WOR_2 bacterium RIFCSPLOWO2_12_FULL_46_30 (assembly GCA_001805845.1). Lineage (GTDB taxonomy): Bacteria > Omnitrophota > Gorgyraeia > Gygaellales > UBA12090 > 2-02-FULL-45-21. The sequence continues at coordinate 123 of MHHA01000050.1, read as the reverse complement.
TGGCTTCGGTAATTTCATCTCCTGCCTCAGGGACCATGCCATAGCCGTAGATATACCCGTCTTTAGTAAGCGCCAGGTCTGAAGTGCCGGCCCCGATATCAACTAAGAGTATGTTGAGATTAC
>MHHA01000049.1 GCA_001805845.1 Omnitrophica WOR_2 bacterium RIFCSPLOWO2_12_FULL_46_30 | reverse complement strand
TGTATGATAATGAGCGTAGGCGGCCTGCTTGATGCCGGGGATATCTTTAAGTTAGCTCGCAAGAAAGGTTGTTCCGTATATATTCCTTCCGGGGCAATCTGCGGAATTGACGGGCTAAGGGCGCACAGGTTAGCTCGTATCAGAAGGGTAACGCTTATTACTAAAAAACCGCCGCAGGCCTTAAGGGACTCTCCGTATGTAGTTAAAAACAAAATAAATCTTACCGCCCTAAAGAAAGAAACAGAAATTTTTGAAGGCAGCGCGCAGGAGGCGGTAAAATTTTTTCCTCAGAATATAAATGTTGCCGCCACCTTAAGCCTGGCGGGAATCGGCAGAGAAAAAACCAGGGTAAAAATTGTCTGTTCGCCGAAACCGGTAAATATCCATGAGATAGAAATTGAATCCGAGGCAGGCAGGACATTTGTCCGCTGTGAAAATAATCCCAGCCCGGATAATCCTAAGACCAGTTATCTGGCTATTCTATCCGCAATCGCGACTTTAAGACAAATTTTTGAAGCGGTGAAGATTGGAACGTAAGTTCACCCCGCCGCTGGCGGGGCAAATTTGAAAGGGGGTGAAGTAAAATATGGCACAGAAAGTAGCTAAGGCGGGAATAAAGAGAAAAGAAGGTTACCTTTATTTTGTCGATAAGCATGGCGATATCTCTCGCGCCAAGATGGCGCGGGGCGGCAAAAAAGGCGGTAAAATTGAGAAGGTGGCCAAGGTTGGCGTGGAAAAGAAATCCGGCTATCTTTATTTTGTGGATAAGCAGGGCGATGTCTCCTGCGCCAAGATGGTCAGAGGCGGCAAGAGGAAAAAGAGATAGTCCGTTGTTTTGCTTTAGCCCCCACACCAATTGCAGTATAGCGTAGGCTAAATTCGCAATTGGTGTGGGGGTAGTTTTTATGGGTTCCTCAAGGCAAGAGGGCAGAAATATGCCGACTGAAGAGATAATTATCCGCGGGGCAAAGGTGCATAATCTTAAAAGTATTAATTTGAGGCTTCCGCGCAATAAACTTATCGTCATTACCGGGCTCTCCGGTTCCGGTAAGTCATCGCTTGCCTTTGATACCATTTATGCCGAGGGCCAGCGCCGCTATGTGGAAAGCCTCTCCAGCTATGCCCGCCAATTCTTAGAGCAGTTACAGAAACCCGATGTTGAATATATCGAAGGCCTGTCTCCGGCTATTTCCATTGAACAGAGGACCGCGGGCGGCAGCCCCCGTTCAACGGTAGCCACCCAGACCGAGGTCTATGATTACCTGCGCCTTTTATTTGCCCGCGTCGGAACCGTTTACTGTTATGGCTGCGCCCAACCGATTACCCGCCAGAGCGCCGATGAAATCATCAAGGATATATTAACAAAATTAATTGGCGGGCGGATTGAAATTCTGGCTCCGCTAGTCAGGGGCAAAAAGGGAGAATACCGCGATACAGCCAACCAGGTGCGCAAGGCAGGATTTGCCCGGGTGAGAGTTGACGGCGCAATCTATGAATTAGAATTGTTCCCCCGCCTTGATAAGTATAAGCTCCACAATATTGATCTAGTGGTGGACAGGCTGATTATCCGGCCCGAAGAGAGAAAGAGGCTGGCCGATTCTGTTGAAACAGCTTTAAAATTTGGCAAAGGCATAGTCGTAATTGCCTGCGCCGGGAGGGACTATGTATTCAGCCAGGAGTACGCATGCAGCAAATGCGGCATCAGTTATAGCGAGGTCCAGCCGCGCATTTTTTCTTTCAATTCCCCTTATGGCGCCTGCCCGGCCTGTAACGGCCTGGGAGTCAAGTTTGAATTTGATATTGATTTTATTATTCCCGATAAAGATAGTCCTGTCATTGACGCAATAGAACCCTGGAGAAAAGGCGGGAGGGGATATCTTATGTACTACCGCAGCCTGTTACGACAGCTTTGCAGTTCGTTGGATATAGATTTAGAAACGGCTTTTAACAAGATCCCTAAGGAGAAACAGAAAATCATTCTTTACGGAAGCCCTGGATTAGTCGGCTGGAGAAGGTACGAAGGCGTTATCCCGCATCTGGAAAGATTATTTAAAGAAACCGATTCTGAGTTTTTACGCTGCGAGATTTCGCGGTATATGTCAAAGGCGCCCTGCCCGCAATGTAGCGGCTCAAGGCTGAAAAAAGAAGCGCTCAGCGTAAAAATAGGGGGTTTGTCCATCTATGACATAGCCAGGATGTCTATCGCGGATGCCCTGATTTTTTTTGAGAATTTAAAACTCAATGACCGGCAAAGGCAGATAGCGCACCCTGTGTTAAAAGAAATAAGGCTAAAGTTAAAATTTTGTATTGATGTGGGCCTGGGTTATTTGACTTTAGACCGCTTGAGTTCCACGCTTTCAGGAGGTGAAGCCCAGCGCATACGGCTGGCAACCCAGGTAGGTTGCGGCTTAGTCGGCGTTTTGTATATCCTGGATGAGCCGAGCATAGGTTTACATCGGCGGGATAGCGATAAACTTATCGCTGCCCTTAAGGCCCTCAGGGATTTAGGCAATACCTTAATCGTGGTTGAACATGATGAAGAGACCATCCGTTCAAGCGACTGGGTGGTGGACCTGGGCCCGGGCGCCGGAAGGCACGGAGGAGAGATTATTTTTAATGGCCCTATTAGTGAGCTTTGTAAATGCAGGGCATCTCTGACTGCAAAGTACTTAAACAAAGAATTAAGAATTCATCCTTCTTCAAAGCCGAGAGCGGCGGACGGCAGGAATATGCTTAAGATAATCGGCGCCAGCGAGCATAACCTAAAAAGTATAGATGTCCGAATACCGCTGGGTTTGTTTGTCTGCATTAGCGGCGTATCCGGTTCCGGTAAGTCAACCTTAATCCAGGATATTCTCTATCCTGCGCTTATGCAAAAGTTGTTCAAAAGCAAAATGAAGGCAGGAAGCCATAGAAGAATCGAGGGCTATGAGTTTATTGATAAGGTGATTGTGGTTGACCAATCGCCTATCGGCAGGACTCCCCGCTCTAACCCGGCTACCTATACCGGCGTCTACAGCCATATCCGGGATATATTCACCCGGCTTCCGGAATCAAAAGTGCGGGGGTATAAACCGGGAAGGTTTTCTTTTAATGTCCAGGGCGGCCGCTGTGAGGCCTGTATGGGCGATGGCATAAAAAAGATTGAGATGCATTTCCTCCCCCCTGTCTATGTGGCTTGCGACGTATGCCAGGGCAGGCGTTTTAATGAACAGACCTTAGAGGCCAGGTATAAAGGGAAATCAATTGCTGATGCCTTAGAGATGACCGTTATAGAGGCGAGGGAATTGTTTGGCAATATACCGAAGATAAAAAATATCCTTGATACCTTATGCGACGTGGGTTTAGGCTATATTCAATTAGGCCAATCCGCAACTACCCTTTCAGGGGGCGAGGCCCAGCGGGTTAAGCTTTCAGCGGAATTGAGCAAGCGCGCAACCGGCAGGACATTGTATATCCTGGATGAGCCGACCACCGGGCTCCATTTTGCCGACGTGGATAAGCTTCTCTCGGTATTGCATCGCCTGGTGGAAAAAGGAAACACCGTTATTGTTATTGAACATAATTTAGACGTGGTTAAGGCATGCGATTATATCATTGATTTAGGCCCCGAAGGAGGGGATGCCGGCGGACAGGTAGTTGCCTGCGGCAGCCCTTTTGAATTGACGAAAAACAATAAATCCTATACCGGAAGCTATTTAAAAAAAGTATTAACTGTTTAAGTAATATGATTGAAAACTCTACTAAAAATCATATCAAAAATCAAAATGAAGTCAGCGCAAAACTAATACAAACGCATTTAAAGACTTTACCTATAAGTTCGGCTCGGACTTATACGCTTTGCGCAGAACCGCTTGCCAAACCCCAGCGTGGTTTGGCTTCGCTTGGGGTTCGGCCTCGCTCGTCCCGCCTGCGGCGGGACACCGTGCCCGCTTCGGCCTGCACACATTCTGCGCAAAGGTATAAGTCCTCGCTCTCAAAGGTAAGATTATTTAATGCGTTTATATTAAAACTCAAAACTTTAAGCTTTACACTTTACGGTTTTTGGTTTGTGGTTTTGATTTTTGCATTTTGCATTTCGGCATATGCCCAGCAGGATGCCTCGAAAGAACAGGAAACGTTGCAGCTGGCGAAGAATGCCTTTAGCGACGGCTTTTATGACTTAGGCCTTACGCTCTTCGGACGATTTCTGGATAAATACCCTGAGAGTCAGTATGGCCTTGAGGCAAATTTTTACATCGGCCAGTGTTATTTTTACCAAAAAAAATATGATGACGCCATAAAAGTATTCCGCAGCGTTCTTGACGCAAAGAACGCGCATCTGCTAAAGGATAAACTCTATTATTGGCTCGCAGAGTCATTTTTTAAGAATAACGATTTCTTAAGCGCATATCAGTTTTATGAGAAGTTAGTTACCGAGAGTCCCCTCTCAGGGTATAATGCGCATAGCTTTTATTCGCTGGGCTGGTGTTTATTTGAGCAGGGAAAATTCCGGGAGGCAAAAGAAAAATTCCTTGAATTCAGGAATAAATTCCCGCGCGACGTTTTAGCGGATGAGGCAGATTTCAAGGTTGTTGAGTGCCTTTATAATTTAAAGGATTACCGCGAGCTTAAGGACTATATCGTAAATTTTTCTGCCAAAACCACTGAAAAAGCGGGCTTATTGAAATTTTATTTAGCAGAAAGCTATTTTTATCTAGAAGATTATATCAGCGCAATAGATAATTATACTAAAGTTTTAGAGCTGGCTGCGGATAGCAATCTAAAGAACTTGGTTTATCTCGGACTCGGCTGGAGTTATCTAAAAGATAACGATTTTGCCTTAGCCAGCGCTAACTTTGAGAAAGTGCTCCCTGCCCAAACGAAAAAAGATGCTGATGGCAAGCGTAGCCAAACTATTGAAAGCGCGCTTCTGGGAAAGGCCTTATGCTTAGAGATGAATGCCCAATACCAGGAGGCATTGGATATATATAAAAAGCTCATTGACGAAACAAAAAATCCCCAGCTTATATTTCAAGCATACGCGGGCAAGGCCGAAATCCTTTATCTCCTTAAACGTTATCCGGAATCAATCGCTTCCTATAAGGAAGCCCGGCAGTATGCCGATAAAGAAATTGATGGTTTGACTGCGCTCGGTGTCAGTAGTAGAGTGATGGAAAGGCTCAAGCTTGGCTTGGGGGAGAGCGAGTTTAAGTCAGGAGATTTTAAGGCGGCTGAGCAAGAGTTTCTTGCACTGAGCGAGGATACCCAGGATATCAAGATGAGAATCTCAAGCCTATTAAAGCTTGCGCAAGTATACTATGCAGCGGGGGACCTGCCCAGGGCAATAGATATTTACGAAAAAATTTTAAAGGATTATCCGGATTGCCAAGCTTGCGATGGGGTTTTAGAGCAGGCAAGCTTTTATTTAGGGAAGGCCTATTATGAATCCGCGGATTATCTTAATAGCTCCAATCGTTTAAGTTATTTTGTTAGTAAGTATCCCTCAAGCCCCTTAAGGGCTGAAGCGCTTTTCATTGAGGGATTGAGCCTTACACTGCTAAAACGTTTTCAAGATGCTTACGACATTTTTAAGACGGCCCTGGCCTATAGCCGGGAGCCGCAGCTCTTAGCTAACCTTGAACTGCGCATGAGCGATTGTTTATATGAGCTGGGAAGAATTGATGAGGCCTTGGAAAGATTGGAACGTTTGCGTTCAAAATATGCGGATGCGCGGATCTTAAGCCTTGTTTTATGGCGTTTGAGCCGGCATTATTTTGAGTTGAATCAGCTTGACCTCTGCAGGCGGTATCTTTTAGAGTTAGTCAACAGTTACCCTGAGGCCTCCCTGTTAGATGATTCATATTATTTATTAGGCGCATCTTACGAGAAGGACGGCCGCGAGCAAGAAGCCATTGATTCCTTTTTAAAAATAAAAACAGGCAAAGAGAAAATGTATCCCCGGCTCGGCGCTCTCTATAAGTCTATGGGTAAATTTCAGGAGGCTATTTCCTATTATCGTATTAGCCTCGCAGAAAATGCCGAGGATAAACCTATGGTGCGGTTTAAACTGGCGGAGTCTCTGGAGGAATCCGGCGCGCTGGGTTCGGCGCTTGAAGAATATGCCCGTATCGCCGATGAGCCTTTTTTAATGGTGAAAGCAATGCTGCGTTGTGGTAAAATATATGAAAGACAAGAGGACTGGCAGTCGGCAATTAAAATGTATGAAAAAATCGCCGCCTTAAAGCGCGAGGAGTCTAAATTTGCCAACGAAAGAATAGAAGCAATAAAAGAAGGCTATCTAACCCGCAGGAAATATGAGTAATTGCTTCGTTTACCGTGTGCCATTTACGGTTAACGGTAAGCAGTTAACGGTAAACGCAAGGTTATTTCTGGAGGAAATGAAAAATGGATATCTGGCATATGAATCCCTGGAAAATTTTTTTAGCCGGCGGGCCGGTGATGTGGCCGATATTAATCAGTTCAATATGGGCTTTAGCCATTATTATAGAAAAATTATGGCACTTAAGCCGTATCAGGTTTAATGCGCATACTTTTTTAAAAGGAATTTTAGAGAAGGTTAAGCAGCATAACATAGAAGAGGCGGTTTCGCATTGCGATAGCGCCTCTCATCCGATAGGCCAGCTCTTGAAGGCGGGTATCCTTAAAAGCGGCCGTGCGCGGCAGGAAATCAAGGAGGCCATAGAGGACGCTTCCTTATATGAGGTTCCGGTGTTAGAAAGAAATCTGAGCGCCCTGGCCACCATAGCCCATACCGCTCCGCTTCTGGGCCTTTTAGGAACAGTGACCGGCATGGTTAGATGTTTCCAGACCATACAGCTAAAAGCAGGCGCCCTGCACCCGGTAAGCCCCGGAGATCTGGCCGGCGGCATCTGGGAGGCGCTTTTGACTACCGTCTTTGGTTTGATGGTGGCTATACCGGCATTTATTGCCTATAATTTTCTGGTAAGTAAGGTAAATAACATAATCTTAGAAATGGAAAGGGCGTCTGCGGAATTAGTCAACTTCCTGGCGGGGTAAAGGGGCCAAATGAGATTTAAGAGGCATGTGGAATTAGAGCACGGACTGCGGCAGATCGATATTACCCCGCTTATTGATATGGTTTTCCAATTATTGATATTCTTTATGCTTACCTCAAGCTTTATTATGCAGTCCGGAATCAAGGTTAACCTTCCTAAAGCAGTGACCGCAGAGCCGGGAAGAGAAGAGAATGTAACCATCACCATTTCGCGGGAAAACGTGCTTTATCTTGACAAAAAGGTGCTCACGAATAGAGAACTTAAGGAGGTCCTGAGCCGCGCGCAAAAAGACAACATACCCGTGCTGATTATGGCTGACCAATACGCCAGTATGGGAAGGGTAGTTGAGGTCTGGGATATGGCAAGGGATTCAGGGGTGGAGGAGGTTAATATTGCTACCGAGCGATAAGCCAGTAAGACAATGCCTGCCGGCAGGCAGGGTGCGGCTTCCGATAGCCAAAGCTATAATTGCCCGTCAAATTTTACTTGCAATAATTTTAAAATATGATATATAGAAACATAGGGCCACCAAGACAAGAAGGAGGTAGCAGTCAATGATTACTGAAATAGGAATTACGGCGGGCGATATATGGCATTATTTAGACCAGCACCGTGAAGCGGTGAGCTTTATCCAATTGCTATCAGAGATTAATAGGCCAAAAGACCTTCTGTTGATGAGTTTAGGCTGGCTTGCCAGAGAAGGCCATGTTATCCTGAACCAGGAAGGCGATAATTATAAGATTTCCTTGAGGAGATAAAAGATGCGCAATAGAAGAGGAGTAATAGCAACTATAACGGTTATCTTTGTTCTAATTTTAATCATTATGGCAGGCGTAGCTCTTCTCCTCTGGACTAATCACGCCAGGCTTACTGAAAGGCAGATTAAACGTATGCGCGCATTTTATACCGCAGAGGCTGCGGCAGTGAGGGCTCTTGATGAGCTCAGAAGAACCGCTACCGTCTCAGCCAATCTAAATTTAAATAACCTTACGGCCAATGTGGCCTATAACAGCACAATCATTGATAGTGTTACTGCCAAAGTTAACTACTAATAATTTCAACGCCTCTATTTTTACCTCTCCAATCTAATTTACCCATCTATCAAGAAAATCTCCTTCTCGGAAGGCAAACCACTGCCTGCTGGCTTGTGGTATGGGGAAAGTGTTTTATACTTTCCTGTACAAAAGTAAATCTAAGTAAAAATAATTTGGTTTACGTTGTTTTAGAATGTTCAAGAGTATTACATAATTTCTTGTGTTTCAAGGAGTTTTGTGACTTGAAATATTCTTATATTAAAAGTAAATTTATTATAATAAACATAAAAAAATACTTGACAAAATGAATGAACTATGATAAACAGTAAAATACAGTTAATAAGCTTAATGTAGTTATCCAATTTTTAAGAAAATCGCTTATGGCTTTGCCTATCGCCCCGCCTACGGCAGGGTGGCTTGTCGCGCGATGACTTTTAGCCTGTTCAGCCGGCAGGCGATTTTCGTCCTTCGGCTACTCTTGAGGACAGCCCTCAAGCGAACGAAGTGAGTCGCATGGGTCTAGTGGTATGGGAATATGGCAAGATTAATAGACGTTGATGAAT
>MHHA01000048.1 GCA_001805845.1 Omnitrophica WOR_2 bacterium RIFCSPLOWO2_12_FULL_46_30 | reverse complement strand
GAACTCACCCAGGAGAACCTTATCCAGATGGACTACTGCCTTTTGCTTACCGACCATAGCAGTTTTGATTACGATTTTATCCTTGAGCACTCCCCAAAGATTTTTGATACCCGCAATGTCTATAAAGACATCAAGAGCCCGAAAATAATCCGCCTCTAAAGCCACACATTGCCCCACCTTAACCCCCTGCCCCGTTAGAAGAGACTACAGGGGCAACCAGAAAAGACAAAGATGTGTCTCTAAGGGGCTTGCGTAAAAAATAGAAGCTAACTACACTATAGGATAGTTATTACATCTTAATGTTAGTAAATGTAAAAGGATGTAAAATTTCACTTGACATCTGTAGAAATGAATTGTAAAATCTAATCCAATATGATCCAGGATTCGCTGATGACTATAGATGATCTGGCGCGTTACCTGAAAGTGAAGCCGCGCACGATTTATGAGTGGCTCAGGCATAAGAAGGTCCCGGCCACCAAGGTTATCGGCCAGTGGCGGTTTAGGCGGGAAAAGATTGACAAGTGGCTTAACGCAGGAGAAGGAGGAGCGGATAATGTACTTTAAAAAATTAGAGTTATTCGGATTCAAGTCCTTTGCCGAGAAAACCACCTTACATTTTGAACCGGGCATAACCGCGGTGGTCGGCCCCAACGGCTGCGGGAAATCAAATATCGCGGATGGAATCCGCTGGGTCCTGGGGGAGCAGTCGGTAAAGTCCCTGCGCGGCTCAAAAATGGAGGACGTGATTTTTAACGGCACCGAAAGTATCCCTGCCTTAGGCTACGCTGAGGCGTCTTTAACCTTTTCTAACGAAACAAAAGCCCTGGCTATAGATTATGACGAAGTAACCGTTACCCGGCGGCTCTTTCGCTCCGGCGAAAGCGAATATTTGCTCAATAAGACCCAGGTGCGCCTGAAGGACATCTTAGAGTTGTTTATGGGAACCGGGATCGGCGCCGAAAGTTACTCTTTGATTGAGCAGGGTAAAATTGACCTTATCTTAAGCTCGCGGCCTGAAGACAGGCGCTTAGTTTTTGATGAAGCGGCAGGAATCAGTAAGTATAAATCTCATAAAAGAGAAACCATCCGTAAGCTTGAAGACACCGAAGCCAATCTGCTGCGCATCAACGATATAATTGCCGAAGTAAAGCGCCAGATAAATTCACTTGAGCGCCAGGCCGCCAAAGCCAGACGTTATAAAGAGGTATTTGAGCGGTTGAAGGAACTTGAGACCGCCGTCTCAGGCATTCAGCTTAAGCGAAGCACAGAGCAGCTTGCTAAGCTAACCCAGGAGCTTAGCCAATTAGAGGGCCGGCAGGTTAGCGGGACGCAGGAGATTGAAGGCCTGAATAATGCGCTAAGCAGCCGCCAGCAGGAATTGACGCTCTGCGAAGAAAATTTAAATAACCTGCGCAGCCAGCTGCGTAACTTAGAAAATACGCTTTCGCGCAATGACCAGCAGCGCGGCTTTAATCAGGAACGCACTGGCGAATTCAAGCTAAGGATGCAGGCGATTGCAAAGCAAAAAGAGGAATTGTCTGTCAAGATATCCCGGGATGAAGCAAAGCTTAATACTTTCAGGGCTGAATCCGCTCTCTTGAGCGAAGAATTAGAGCAGAAGAAATCTCTAAGCGCCAAAGCGCAGGATAAATTAGAGGAGATTACTAATGCCATCGCCCGCGCGCAAACTCATATATCCGAAGCCAAGAAAAAGGTCATGGAATTCGCGGCAGAAGAAGCAGCCATGAATAACCGCATGCGGGAGCTTTCCAGTTCACTCAATCAGGCGCTTGCCCGCAAAAAAAGGTTAGATATGGAGAAGGCCAGGACAGGGGAAGAGCTCACGGTAATTCAGGCTAATCTTAGCTCTGCTGCCAGCCGGCAGGATGAGGCCTATCAAAAAATGCTGGCCCATAAAAAAGAATATGAGGCGCTTAAGGCGCTCTATCAGGAGAGTGTTCAGGAGAAGGAGGCCCTGGTTTCGCGCATTAATAGCTTAGAAAATGAAGAAAGCGCGCTTAGTTCCCAGAAGGAATTTCTATGCAATCTGAAGCTGAGATATGAAAATATTAGCGAGTCATCAAATGCGTATATACTCTTAGATTCATTGGCGCTTGAGAAAATAAGCGGTCTGATTATCAAAGTTACTGATATTCAAAAAGTTGTAGAAAGCGATAGCGCAATCTTTGAGCCGGCGCGCTTTAAGGTCAAAGGCACGGCAAAGCCGATTTCTCTTGACCCTCAGGAAATAACCGATAAAATCGAGAAGTTACAGCAGGAGATTCTGCGGGCAAAAAACGCTCTCAGCCATAAGGCGCAGCTGACCCTTGAGCTTTCTGCAAAGCTTTCATCTCAAGAGGAGGCCTTGCGCAAAATCGAGCTTGAATACAATAGCAGCTGTAATCAAAAAGACAACATCCGCAAGCAGTATGATAAGTTAAAGGAAGAGCTTGAGCTGGTGGGTTTGGAGTTTAAGGAAACGGCTGATGAGCTGAATCAATTCAATGTTGATGAAAGGCAGTTAAATGAGCAGCTTAATGAGCTGAAGGCCAGGGTTCAGGCTAATCAGCGGGCAATTGATAGCGGCCTGGAAGAAATAACCGCGCAAAACAAGCTTAAAGAGGAAACCTTATTGGTAATTACTCAAATTAGAGCTGAGATCCGCGGCGGCGAAGAAAAGGTTTTAGGTTCTCAGGCCACCTATAAGGTGTTGGAAGAGGTTTGCCGGAAAGATAAAAGCGCCTTAAGTTCGTTGGAAGTGGAAGAAACATCCTGCGCGGGGCGCATCCAGGAATTAGAGGGGTCTTTGAAAGCATTAGCCGCTGAAATTGATAACGCCTATACGCAAAAGGGGCGGCTAGAAAAAGAGGCCGCTGGCATCTCAGGAGGTTTGGCTCAGATAAAAAATAATCTAAAAGATTTACAGGATGCCATTAGCGCTGGCAAGGAGCAGATTGACAGCACAAAGAATAAGAGCCATGAGTTGCAAATGCAGCAGCAGGAATTGACATTCCAGCAAAACGCTATTTATGAGCGGATGCAGCAGATTTATAAAGTTGACGCTGAGAGCTTAAGGAATTCCACTTTTGAGCTTAGTTGTAATCTTGAAGAAGCGGAGCAGGAAATAGAGCTCTTGAAACAAAAACTTGAGTCCTACGGCCAGGTGAATCTGGTGGCAATTGAAGAATTTGACCAGCTAAAGCAGAGATTTGAGTTTTTAAGCAGCCAGCAGGCGGATTTGATAAAATCAAAAGAATCATTGCATGAAGCAATACTTAAGATTAACCGCACTACTAAAAAAATGTTTTTGGAAACCTTTGAAAAGTTAGCGGTAGAATTTAAAAATTATTTCCGCCTGCTTTTCGGCGGCGGCGACGGCCAGTTATTCTTGCTTGACGAACAGGATGTCTTAGAAAGCGGGATTGAGATTGTCTGCAGGCCTCCCGGAAAAAAATTACAGAATGTGCTTTTATTATCCGGCGGCGAGAAGTCAATGGCTGCCATAGCGCTGCTCTTTGCCGTCTTTAAGGTAAAGCCGTCGCCGTTTTGCCTGCTGGATGAAATTGATGCCGCCCTGGATGAGTCCAATGTGGATAGATTTGGCAGGATGCTGGCAGATTTTACCTCGCAATCACAGTTTATCGTGATTACGCATAACAAGAAGACAATTGCCAACGCCAACATTATGTACGGGATTACTATGGAAAAGGCCGGAATTTCAAAGATTGTTTCGGTAAAATTGGCTGAGAACAGGCAGGCCCAGGAAGTTTTAGCGCCCGGCTAAGTTCCCGCCATTTCGGGGGGTCACCCGCAGATGCGATTCTTTCCCTGATGTTTGGCAGTATAGAGCGCTTTATCGGCATGCTCCAGTAATAATTCTTTTGTCGCAGCATCACTGGCAAATGCGGCAACCCCTAAGCTTACGGTAAGTTTTTTGTCAGGGAGGGTTTGGTCCTGGGGAAAATTATATTTTTCAACTGTCAGCCGTATTCTCTCGGCAATAATATACGCTTCTGCTTTAGTTGTCTGCAGCAATAATATGGCAAACTCTTCACCCCCATAGCGATAGATGGAATCCTGTTTTCTTGCCGAGAGGGCGAGCAGCTTGGCAATCTGCACTAATATCTGGTCTCCTTCCCGATGCCCAAGTGTGTCGTTATAGGTTTTGAAATTATCCAGGTCCGCCATAATAACGGAGAGTGGCTGCTTGGCCTCTTTAGCGATATTCATCTCTTCCTGCAGGCGGTATTGGAAGTAGCCGTGGTTCCAGAGGCCGGTGAGCGAGTCGGTATGGCTTTTGAGCAGGGTCTTCTCGTATAACTGCGAGTTTTCGATGGCCAGCCCTGCCTGGTTGGCAAACATGGTCAGCACGCGGATATCATCACTGGTAATTGGTTTGTGGGTATAGGGATTATCGGCAAAAAGGACCCCGATAATCTTATCCTTTGCTTTTAAGGGGACGCTGATAAACTCCTCGGACTTAAGAATATTAATCAGGGTATCCTGCTTCTGGGCAGCTATTGTTTGATGGTTGATATGCAGCGGCATACCGTCAAGCAAGGTCATCGTCAGGATACCGCCTTTTTCTTGCGCAAGCGGCAGGCGGATGCTTTTAACGATGCGGTTAAGCTGGCTGCCGGAAAGCTGTCCGGATACCTTGTAATTGTTGATCAGGTCCTCTAAATTCATTTTTTCCTGCTCAACGTGGGTCCAGATGCGGTTTGCCTCTTCGCCGCTATCCGGGCCTATACCCATTTTTCCTTCCAGGATGCCCTCTTTTTCATTTACCAGAAAAAGTATGGCCCGGTTAAAGCCCAATCCCACATGAGCGGTTACCGCGGTAAGGATAATGTAGAGAATTTCCTCCGGCTTCAGGGTTGTATGCATGGCATTTGAAATTTCATAGAGGAGGGCTAATTCATTGCGCGCCCTCTGGAGTTCTTCGTGGGTATGGTTGAGAGTATCGTTTTCCATAATAATTTAAATGTAACACATATTTTATTGAAAGTCAAGCTTGACGGGAGAGGTTTTAGGAGTTATAATGACACCTTCGCAGATTCGGCTTTAGTTAAGAGAAACTTCAAAGGAGGGGATAGAAAATGACACAGGAAAAGAAGGCGCAAACAGAAGCGAAGCCAGAAATTAGACAGGAG
>MHHA01000047.1:5235-5877 GCA_001805845.1 Omnitrophica WOR_2 bacterium RIFCSPLOWO2_12_FULL_46_30 | reverse complement strand
TCTATCCTTATGAGCTACAGGGGCAAATTATTCCCCCTCAAACTTCACTAATGATACTATGGGATATTTTTTGAGTTTCTCTCTTCCCTTTAAATCCACCAGCTCAATGACAAAGGCAATCCCGATAATTTTTGCGCCCTGAGCTTCAAGCAAATCCGCAACTGCCTTGACTGTTCCGCCGGTTGCCAAGAGGTCATCAATAATCAAAACCTTATCTTTCGGCTTGAGCGCATCTGCGTGGATTTCCAGGGTGTCGCTGCCGTATTCCAAGTTATAGGTAATGGCTTTTGTCTTCCCGGGAAGCTTTCCCTTTTTGCGCACCGGGATGAAGCCGAGATGAAGTTTTTGCGCTAGCGCTCCGCCGAAGATAAAACCCCGCGCCTCAACTCCGACCACGTAATCTATCCTCTTTTTAGCGAATTTCCTGGCGATACGCTCAACTGAAGCCTGAAACGCCTGCTTATCCTTGATTAAGGTAGTTATATCCCTGAACAAAATCCCTGGTTTAGGAAAATCAGGAATGCTGCGGATAGTCTGAGCAAGGTCAATCCGCGTTTTCATAAGTCAATCCTCTTTCTGATCGTTATCGCGAGCACGCCACCGCCTCTGGCGGGGTGCCGCCAACGGCGGCAAAGTGCGAAG
>MHHA01000047.1:0-5225 GCA_001805845.1 Omnitrophica WOR_2 bacterium RIFCSPLOWO2_12_FULL_46_30 | reverse complement strand
CCACCGCCTCTGGCGGGGTGCCGCCAACGGCGGCAAAGTGCGAAGCAATGCAATGACACTGTTACCCTATTTCTGCGTCGGTTTAGCGCAGGATTCTCTTAAGACTAATTTAGCCGGCAGGACAGTTTTTATCGGCTGTTTGGCTGCGCTTAACGCAATTTGATTCAGGGTTTCAAGGCCTAACTGGCCCATTTCAACAATGGGCTGTCTGACCGTGGTTAAAGGAATAGATGAATAGATCGCGATGGGATTATCGTCAAAGCCGATAATGGATAAATCCCGGGGGATAGAAAGCCCTTCTTTTCTTGCCAGGTCAATGGTCTCTAAAGCCATCACATCGGATGCGGCAAATATTGCTGTAGGCCGCTGGTGCAGATGGAGCAATTTTTCCGCGGCGTTACGCGCCGGGGTGCGCAGGAATTCGCCTACGGTGATATATTCGTCCTTAAGCGCTATCTTATGCTTAGCCAGCGCCTCTTTATAACCCTTAAGCCGGCTCTTGCCGGCATAGGTATGCAGGTCGCCGGCGATGGTAGCTATTTTTTTATGGCCTAATTTGAGCAGGTAATTGACTGCTTCAAAGGCCGCTTTTTCATTGTCTATAGAGATGCAGTTAATATCTTCGCTAAAAAAATTATTCAGCACCAGATAGGGAATGCCTTTGGCAATTACTTTTTTCAGGGTTGCCTTGTCGCTGTCTATATCGGCAAAAAGCAAACCATCAAGATAATTTGACTGCAGGATAGGCCAGCTCAGCCAGTCCTCGTGCTGGAGCCTGTCGGTGATGTGGATTAAGACATCGGCTTTCAAATGGCTTGCAGACAAGCTTACCCCTTTAATAATTTCAGAGGCATAAAAGGAATGCAGCACATCTTCAAAACGCGGCACGATTAAGCCGTAGGCATTTGCTCTCATTTTCATCACGCTCCTTCCGTCGTGTCCTGGGCGACAGCTAATTTACGCAGTTTCTTAAGGGCAGCTTCTTCAATCTGGCGCACTCTTTCCCGTGAAATACGCATTTTCCTTGCCGCTTCCGCCAGGGTCTGCGGCCGTTGGTCATTCAGGCCAAAGCGCATATCTAAAACCATGCGTTCCCGCTCGTTCATATGGTCAAGAAGGCCGCTTACCCTTTCTTTATCAAATGCCCGGGAGAGGCCTGTTTCCGGAGATTCGTTTGAGGTATCCTCAATCAGGTCTTTTATCTGGTCTTCGCCTTCTTCGCCAATGGGGGCGTCTAAGGATGAGGTTCTGGAGATCCAGGAGTTAAGCTGCTGGAGTTTTGCTATCGGCATTTTCATTGCCCTGGCTAATTCAGTCAAGGAAGGCATGCGGCCTAATTTCTGGGTTAAGGCCTCAGTGGTCCTTTTCAATCTGGCAAGCATATCGCTGACATATACCGGCACTCTCACTAACCTGCCCTGGTCTGAAATTGACCGGCTGATTGCCTGTTTTATCCACCAGGCGGCGTAGGTGGAAAAACGGAATCCCCGCCGGGGATTGAATTTGTCTACCGCCCTCATCAGCCCGACGTTGCCCTCCTCTATTAAATCCATAAAGGCAAGGCCAAAGTGGGTATAGCGTTTGGCGATATTAATCACGATGCGCAGGTTGGAACGAATCATTTTATTGCGCGCTTCTTCATCGCCCTTTTTTACCCTTTTAGCCAGGGCTTTTTCTTCTTCAGGCTTAAGCAGCGGAATGTGGCGGATTTCTTTGAGGTATGTTTTGATGGATTCCATTTACAGATTTTTAAGCGCTGCCTGCGCCGCTGCCAATCTTGCAATCGGCACCCGAAACGGCGAGCAGGAAACATAATTCATTCCCGCGTTATGGCAGAATTCTACTGATTTTGGCTCACCGCCGTGTTCGCCGCAAATCCCCACCTTCAGGCCTTTCCTGGACTTTCTTCCCCGCTGGATGCCGATTTCTATCAATTGGCCGATCCCTTCCCGGTCAATGGTCTGGAACGGGTCATCCTTGAGTATCTCTTTATCAAGGTAATCCGGCAGGAATCCGCCGATATCGTCGCGCGAAAAGCCAAAACCCATCTGGGTGAGGTCATTGGTGCCGAAGGAGAAAAATTCCGCTACCTCGGCGATTTTATCCGCAATGAGGCTTGCCCGCGGGATTTCAATCATCGTGCCGAACATATAGGGTATTTTCTTAAGGTTATATTTTTTTAACGTTTCCTGATAAACCCTTTTGCAGATTTCAAGCTGGTCTGTCAATTCTTTAACCGCGCAGACAACCGGAACCATAATCTCCGGGTGTACCTTTACGCCTTGTTTTAATAATTCAGCCGCCGCCTCAAAAATGGCGCGCACCTGCATCTCGGTTACTTCAGGATAGGTAATGCCAAGGCGCACGCCTCTGTGGCCCATCATCGGGTTGTTTTCGTGAAGGGCGTCAGCGCGTTTCTTGAATTCATCTAAATCAATTCCTAAGCTATGCGCGAGTTCAATTTGCTGCTTTTCTTCGCGCGGGATGAATTCGTGCAGAGGCGGGTCAAGAAGGCGGATGGTAACCGGCTCGCCCTGCATTGCCTCTAAGGTGCCCTTGATATCCGCTTTTACATAAGGGAAAAGCTCATCCAGCGCCTTTCTTCTTTCATCCACCGTCTTAGAAATAATCATTTTGCGCA
The DNA here is from genome assembly GCA_001805845.1 of Omnitrophica WOR_2 bacterium RIFCSPLOWO2_12_FULL_46_30. Classification (GTDB taxonomy): domain Bacteria; phylum Omnitrophota; class Gorgyraeia; order Gygaellales; family UBA12090; genus 2-02-FULL-45-21. The sequence goes on along the minus strand of MHHA01000047.1, from coordinate 2,584 downwards.
GTTTGAAGAGCGGTTCTTCAGAGCCCTTGCCGTAGAACATATGCTCGGTGCGGAACAGGCCGATCCCTTGAGCGCCAAATATGCGCGCCTTTTTTGCGTCTTCCGGGGTGTCGGCATTGGTGCGCACATTAAGCTTACGAAAGGAATCGCAGATTTTTAAGAATTCAAAAAGCAGTTTATTTTCCTCCGAGGCATCCATCATTCTTAATTGGCCAAGATACACATTTCCTTTTGTGCCGTTTAAGGTGACCCAGTCGCCTTCTTTGATCAGCGCTCCATCCGCATTTATGGTTTTGTTTCGGCTGTCTATGTGCAGGCCGGAGCAGCCAACGATACAGCATTTTCCCCAGCCGCGCGCGACTAATGCGGCGTGAGAGGTCATTCCGCCCCTGGCAGTCAAAATGGCCTGCGCCGCGCGCATACCTTCAACATCTTCGGGGTTAGTTTCCTCCCTGACTAAAATAACCTTTTTTCCTTCTTTGGCCCAATGGACCGCATCCCGCGCGCTAAAAACAACCATACCGCTTGCCCCTCCAGGGCCCGCGGGTAAACCCTTTGCGACTGGTTTGCATTCCAATTCTACCTTCGGGTCTATGATGGGATGGAGAAGTTCATCAAGCTGGGCCGGCGCTACCCGCATTACCGCCTCTTCCCTGCTGATAAGCTTTTCCTTCGCCATATCCAGGGCCATTCTGACTGCTGCGGGGCCGTTACGTTTGCCCACCCGGCACTGGAGCATAAAGAGCCGCCCCTTTTCAATAGTAAACTCAATATCCTGCATATCCCGATAGTGTTTTTCTAAACGTTTCTGGATGCCAAATAGTTCCTGATAAAGCTTAGGCATTTCCTTTTCTAAGGTGACTAAATCCCTATTATGTTCGCTCTTGGCATATTCATTGATTGGCGCAGGGGTGCGGATTCCGGCAACCACATCTTCTCCCTGGGCATTAATCAGGTATTCGCCGTAGAATTTATTTTCGCCGTTACCGGGATTCCGGGTAAAGGCGACTCCGGTTGCGGAAGTTGCGCCCATATTGCCAAAGACCATAGTCTGAACGGTTACCGCGGTGCCCCACTCATCGGGGATGCTTTCAATGCGCCGATAGGAGACCGCGCGCCTGCCTTGCCAGGAGGCAAAGACCGCACCGATGCCGCCCCAGAGCTGTTCATAGGGCTCGTCGGGAAAATCCTTCTTTAAAACTTCCCTGATTTTCGCCTTAAATAAAGCGCAGAGTTTCTTCAGGTCATCGGCATCTAAGTCCGTGTCGTTCATAACCGCCTTTTGCTTCTTCATCTCGGCCATAAGCTTCTCAAGCTGTTTGCGGATTCCCGCTTCGTCATGCTCCGGCTCAACTCCCGCGGCCTTTTCCATTACCACATCCGAATACATCATAATCAGCCGCCGGTAGGCGTCATAAACAAAGCGCTCATTGCCGCTTTGCTTGATCAGTCCGGGAATTGTCTTTTCGGTTAAGCCGATATTTAAGACGGTTTCCATCATCCCGGGCATTGATCTTCTTGCGCCTGAGCGCACCGAGACCAGAAGGGGATTGTCCTGGCCGCCGAATTTTTTTGCGATAAGCCGGCAAGGCAATGCCTGCCTGCCGGCAAGGCAGGGTTTGGCTTTCCGTATAGCCAAAGCCATACCTGCCTCAATCCTTTTTACGGCCTTTTCTGCCTGCTCTCTTAACCCTTCAGGATAAGAACGTTTATGTTGATAGTAATACGTGCAGACCTCTGTGGTAATGGTAAACCCGGGCGGGACCGGTAAGCGCAAGTCCTTATTGCCGGCCATTTCAGCTAAGTTTGCGCCTTTACCGCCTAAAAGGTTTTTCATACTCTCGTTGCCGTCTGCCTTGCCGTCTCCAAAGAAGTAAACGTATTTCTTACGCATTATTAAAATCCTCCCTTTATGAGTTACTTGAGTTCATAGAGTTACTTGAGTTCATAGAGTTCATAGAGTTACTTGAGTTCATAGAGTTCATAGAGTTAGAACTCGATGAACTCTTAAACTAACCTCTCTCTAAAATATTCCTTTAATTTATCTACTAAGATTCGTTCCTGCTTCATTGTATCCCTATCCCGCACCGTCGCCTGGCTGTCTTCTAAAGATTGCACATCAACAGTAATGCAAAACAAGGTCCCGATTTCATCCTGCCGGCGATAGAGCTTGCCGATGGAGGCGGTATCATCATAGACACAGAGGTAATCTTTCCTCAAGCCCTCATAGATTTTTTTTGCCAGCTCAACGAGCTCCGTCCTGTTTTTTAATAGCGGCAAGACCGCTATTTTTATGGGAGCAAGCTCTTTTGAAAACTTTAAAACCACTCTGGTTTCATCCCTGACCTTTTCTTCATAATAGGCGTCAACCAAAAAGGCTAACGCCGCCCGGTCTACTCCTCCCGACGGCTCAATAATATACGGGACGATTCTTTTTTTGTCAAGATCATCAAAGTATGATAAGTCCTTGCCGGAAAATTTGCTGTGCTGGACTAAATCAAAGTCGCTCCGATTGGCAATGCCCTCTAATTCTGACCAGCCAAAGGGAAATTGATATTCTATATCAGAGCAGGCCCGGGCATAG
>MHHA01000046.1 GCA_001805845.1 Omnitrophica WOR_2 bacterium RIFCSPLOWO2_12_FULL_46_30 | reverse complement strand
TTTGTGATCTTTGATGTGGAGACCACCGGGCTTTTGCCTAAAGACGGGGACAGGATAGTTGAGATAGGGGCTCTGCGTTATAAAAATGGCGAGGCCCGGGAATCGTTTTCCTCCCTGCTTAATCCCCGGAGGCCGCTTTCTCCGGGGGCCTTTGCGGTTAACCGCATCAGCCAGGAGATGGTTAAAGACGCACCGGTTGCCGCGGAGGTTTTGCCTAAATTTATAGAGTTTGCCGGAAATAGCTGTCTTGCCGGATATAATGTGGGTTTTGATATGGGGTTTTTGGAGAATGAATTGGGATTGTTGGGCCGAAGCCTCCCGGAAGATACCGCGGTGGTAGATATCATCCAGATGGCCAGGTCTATCTTCCCCGGATTAGGCAGTTACGGCCTGGGGAATTTTTCCCGCTGGCTGGGAATGTTCGAGCCTCAAGACCACCGGGCCCTAAGCGATGCGCGGATGACCGCGGAGGTATTTAAACGGCTGCTTTTAGAACTAAAGAAAAAAGGGATAGAGGATTTCCCTGCCTTTTACAATTTATTCGGGGTTAACCCTAAGCTGAGCACAGATATTACCAATCAACATATCGCGGCTATACAAAAGGCGATAGATTTATCCATAAGGCTAAAGATAAAATATTATTCCAGTTCATCCGCCCGGGTCAGCGAAAGAGAGGTCAGCCCCAAAGAAATCCGCCGGGAGGGCAAATCCCAATACTTAGTAGGTTACTGCCACCTGCGCAAAGACGAGCGCACCTTCAAAATCAATGCCATACTTAACCTGGAAATCGTTTGAGTGGCCGCTTGACCCCTTCCTGCTTTTTGAGGCAATAAAAGATAAAGAGAATGTTTTTTTCTTGGACAGCAGCCTGCATAAGGGCTCTTTGGGAAGGTATTCTTTTTTGGGCTTTGAGCCGTTTTATGTCTTAAAGAGTAAGCCCCGTTTAAAACTACAGGGCAACAATAAAAGAGAAGGAGGTTTCAAACGGGGTAAAGAAGAAATTGGAGTTTTTTCCGATTTAAGAGGATTACTCAAACGTTATAAATTAGATAATAAATATAATTTTCCCTTGCCGGCCGGCGCGGTGGGATATTTTGCTTATGACCTGGGGCTGGGATTAGAGAAAATAGAAGGTAAGGCAGAAGATGACCTCGGGCTCGCGGATTTATCCTTAGGCTTTTATGATACTATAATTACCGTTGACCACTGGAAGAAAAAATTAATTATTTCATCCTGCGGCTTTCCGGAAAAAAATTATCTTTTAGCCAAGAAGAAAGCCGAGCAAAGATTAAAACAGTTTATCCGGGAGTTATCCAAGATTAATACGAATCGGGGAGGCGTTTACCCGCCATTACTAACCTCGCAAGGACGTCATTGCGAGGAGGCCGATAGGCCGACGAAGCAATCTTTTGACAAATCAATGATTTTAGATTGCTTCGCTATCGCTCGCAATGACAAATTAGCGGTTAAGCTCACCTCTAATTTTACCAAAGAAAAATATTTTAAGGCTATTGCCAAAGCCAAGGAGTATATAAAAAAAGGCGAGATATATCAGGTCAATCTCTCGCAGAGGTTCTCGGCGGAATCCGCTTTAAGCTCTTTTGAGTTATATAAGCGCCTGCGCTTGGTGTCGCCAAGCGATTTTTCTGCCTACTTGGACTGCGGAGATTTTCAAATCCTGAGTTCCTCTCCGGAGAGATTTTTGTATTTTGACGGGAAGAAAGTTTCATCACGGCCGATGAAAGGGACCCGGCCAAGGGGAATAGAAAAACAATCCGACCTGCGGCAGGCGCAGGCGCTGCTTAAAAGCGCGAAAGACAAGGCCGAGCTGCTGATGATCGTGGATTTACTACGTAACGATTTAGGCAGGGTTTGTAAATACGGCTCAATCAAGGTTACTTCCTTGCGCGCCCTGGAGGCCTATTCTACCGTTTATCAGACTACCGCCGCCATTGAAGGTATTTTGCATCAAGATAAAGACAGAGTTGATTTATTGAGAGCCTGTTTTCCCGGAGGTTCAATTACCGGCTGTCCCAAGATCCGCTCAATGCAGCTCATTGCTGAGCTTGAGCCAACCCGCAGGTCAATTTACACCGGCGCCCTTGGCTATCTCGGCTTTAATAACACTATGGATTTGAATATTTTAATCCGCACAATCTTAAAGAAAAATGATACAATATATTTTCAGGCAGGAGGCGGCATTGTTGCGGATTCCCGGGCCGAGAGCGAATATGAAGAAACTATGGTTAAGGCGCAGGGTATACTCAGGGCAATAGGAAATGAAAATCTGGCTTAACGGAAAGTTTATTAATGAAGAAGAAGCGAAGGCGAATATCTTAGACCCCGGCTTCTTATACGGGCAGGGGGTTTTTGAAACGATGCGTGCCTATAGCGCAGATGTTTTTCGCCTTGATAGCCATATTGAGCGCCTGTTTAATGCCCTTACGCTTGTCAACATCAAATCGGATATTAAGCCAGAGCTCTTAAAGAAAGCAGTTAGGCAATCGCTAAAAGAAAACGGCCTTAAAGATGCCTATCTGCGGCTTACGGCCTGGCAGGGAATTGAGAAGGTCAATATTGCAATTTTAGCCAGAAGTTATGATTTTTTTAAAGAAATGGATTACCGCAAAGGATTTAAGGCGATAATCTCAAAAACCTTCAGGCAGAATGAATCTTCGCCGCTGGCAAAGATTAAATCCTCCAATTGCCTGCATTTATTGCTTGCTTACCAGGAGGCAAGAAGGAACAATGCCGATGAGGCGCTGCTACTAGATACCCGGGGCTTCCTTGCGGAGGCATCGCGGGCGAATATTTTTATAGTCAAAGATAATTCTTTGCTCACCCCGTCATTGGATTGCGGCTGCCTCGCCGGGATAACCCGGGATACGGTTCTCGCCCTTACCAGGGGAAAAAAGCTCAGGGCGGTAGAGGCAAAAATCAACCGCGAAGATTTAGAAAAGGCCGATGAGGCATTCCTGACTAATTCACTGATTGAGATTATGCCGCTTGTCTGGATAGACGGCAGGCCGATTAAAAAAGGAAGGCCCGGTCCAATTACCGAATTGCTCTTAGAAGGTTACCGCTCGCTGCTTTAATTATCATTGCAAAAATTGCAGTCAGGTTATATTATAAAAGGAGTTTCTAAAGAGTGCAAAGGTGAGATATGAGAAGAAGCGCGCTTAGTTTAAGAAGAGGAATACTCTTAGTTTTATTTTTACTCTTAGGCTGTTCCGCTGAACTGGATAAGACAGTCCATCTGGCAAAGAAAGCGGAATCTTTTTATCAGGAAGCCATAAGGGGCTACCAGAGGCTGCTGGCTAAGGATAAAAAGAATGCGGCCTTGAGATTAGGGCTGGCCAAGCTTTACTATAGCCGCGGCGACTATAATAATGCCGTGGATACTTTGAAAAACGCGGAAGATGCGCAGCAAAAGAAACTTCTGGCTGTTTGTTTTTATAAGTCAGGCGATTATACCCAGGCCTTAAGCATCTTTGACAAATTAGGAAAGCTTGATGACGGCGAGTACCTGTATTATTACGGCCTGACCTGCTCAAAGCATAATCTCTATGAACAGGCCCTGGATATTCTGGGCAGAATTAAGGATAAAGAGTACCTTACGAAGGCGAAAGAGCGCATCGCCTCCATCCAGGGCTTAGCCGGTGGATATCTAAGCAATCTCAAGCCAGAGCAGAGAGATGCCGTTATTTCCGCCACAGAGGAGAAATATCCCTTAGCCGGCGCAGTGGTAATTCTGGCAGATGAAAAGATGAAGCTGCTTCCCGATAATACGCTTGCTTATGATTCACATTACATAGTCAAGATTTTAAATGAACGCGGTAAAAATGATTTCTCGGAAATCGTGCTCGGCTATGATTCAACTTACGAGAAGGTAGAGATTGAATACGCCAGGACCATTAAGCCCAACGGCGAAGTAGCTGCGGTTGGCGAGAAGGATATCCGCGACGTATCGCGCTATCTTAATTTCCCTCTTTATTCCAATGCCAGAGCGCGGATTATCTCAATGCCTGAGATTGCCGAAGGCTCAATCGTTGAATACAAAATACGGACTACCCAGAGCCAATTGATTAACAAAGACGATTTTGATATTGCCTATAATTTGCAGGAAACCGAACCGGTAGTTTCTGCCCGGCTTGCTATCAGTATTCCCAAAAACAGGAATTTGAGAATAAAGACCTTAAATCCTGAATATAATCCGAAGAATTTTAATCTCTCTCCGGTTATTAGCGAAACAGGGGAAGATAAAATTTACCGCTGGGAATTCAAAGATATCCCCCAGATTGAAGTGGAGCCGAATATGCCGCCAAAGACAGAGATAAATCCGCTAATCCTTGCCTCAACCTTTGATTCCTGGGAGGAAATCTATAAGTGGTGGCGGGGCTTAAGCAAGGATAGGATTTCACCCGATAAGGCAATTAGCGATAAGGTTAGTGAGCTTATCCAGGGAAAGAAAACTCTTGAAGATAAAATCCGCGCCATTTACAACTACTGCGCCCAGGAAATTCGCTATGTGGGGATTGAGTATGGCCAGGCAGGCTATCAGCCGCACCCGGCATCCGAAATATTCAAGAATAAATACGGCGATTGTAAAGACAAGGCCATACTTTTTGTAACTATGCTTAAGGTGGCAGGGATTGATGGTTTCCCCGTTTTGATTGGTACCCGTGGCACGCCTGCTATGGAAGATGATTTTCCGACGGTTAACTTTAATCATTGCATTGCCGCGGTTGAGTTAAACAATGAACTTATTTTCTTAGACATTACTGCCGAGGTCTGTTCTTTCGGGGATCTTCCCTCTGATGACCAGAAAAGACGGGTTTTAATATTCAGGAAAGATGCGTATGAAATAGCGGATACGCCGCTGGTTGCGCCTGAAGGAAACCGCGTAAAATCTAAAAGCCAATTAGCAATTGCTGCGGATGAGACCGTAGGCGCCCTGAGGACGGTTGAGACATTTGGCCAGTTTGACCAGGCCCAGCGCTATTGGCTGCGTTATACGCCGCCGAATCTTATTGAACAGGGATTAAAGGAAAGAATTCAGTCCGTGGTAACCTCAGGCGACTTAATTACCTATAGGTATGAAAATAGCGATAACCTGAACCTGCCGATACGGCTAACCTATGAATTTAAAGGAAAAAACTTTCTTTCCCGGGCAGGCAGAGCCAGAATCATTCCCCAGTCCGCCAACGTGGATACCTCCCTGGTAGCCAAAGACAGGCGCGGCTATCCTCTGGAACTGGGTAATCCCAGCCTCAATGAGACCTATTCCGAGATTACGCTTGCCGATGATTTTGTAGTTAAATATTTACCCGAAAGCCTTGATGCCCAGAGCAGGTGGATGGATTATCTTGTCAGCTATGAATTAAAAGGAAGGACTCTCAGGGTTTCCCAAAAACAGCTCGTAAAAACAAGGCAGGTGCTGCGGGAAGAATATCCGGATTTTAAAAAATTCTTAGAGGACTTAGCGATTAAGGTGGACGAACATATTATACTGGAGAAAAAAAATGGCAAGAAAGAAAAAAAAGGCCAGGGAAATAGATTACGATTTTGAAATCATTTTTTTTGAGAAACTGCTTGAGAAACGCCCCTCTTTTATCCAGGCCTTAATAGCCCTGGGCAACGTCTATACCCAAAAAGGCGATTATGAAAAAGGCCTGGAAATAGATTTGCGCCTTAAGCAGCTGCGCCGGGATGACCCCACGGTGCATTATAACCTTGCCTGCAGCTATTCTTTGTTAGGAAGAATTGAAGATGCCCTCTTGAGCCTGAAGAGGGCAATTAACTTAGGTTATGAGGATTTTGATTATTTACTTAGAGATCCTGATTTAGAAAATCTTAAGAAGGATAAACGGTTTCGGCATCTGTTGAAGAAAGTAAACCCCGTTAGAAACTGTTGAGCAATCTGTAAGAAGAAAGAGGTTTCTAACGGGGTAAACAGCAGTCAATAGAAAACAGCCGGCGTATGCAAACAAGTCTAGAGGCAAAGAAGTATCAACGTATAAAAAATAGCTTATTCGTCATAAATTTGTTATTTTGCGCGTTGATTCTTCTTGCGCTTATGGTAAGCGGGCTCTCTCTCTGGCTAAAAACAAGCCTTTGCAAATTTACCTCAAACTCTGTCCTGCTTAACGGCTTATATATCAGCGCCCTATCCCTTATATTTTATATTCTGGAATTTCCGCTAGAATTTTATGAGGGTTATCTCTTAGAGCGCCGCTTTAAGCTTTCCAACCAGGCTGCGGCTGGCTACCTAAAGGATAATTTTAAGAGAGCAGGCATTTCTTTCGTTATCGCTTCTGTGGCCGCTCAATTCCTCTATCTATTCTTAGGAAAATTCACCCGCATCTGGTGGATTCTGGCTAGCCTGGGATGGTTTTTTTTAACCGTCATTCTTGCCAAAATCACGCCCAGTATTTTTATTCCCCTTTTTTATAAATACCTTCCGCTTAAAGACGCAGAGTTAAGAAGGAAAATTATGGCTCTCTTCTCTAGCGCCAGCGCTGCATTGAAAGACGTGCATATGATTGATTTCTCTTGTAAAACTAAGAAGCTAAATGCAGCCGTAGTCGGTTTTGGCAGCAGCCGCAGGGTGATTTTAGCGGATAATCTTTTACAGGAACTTTCTCACAATGAAATTTTAAGCATTGTCGCTCACGAGCTGGGACATTATAAAAACAGGGATACTATAAAGATAATTCTTTTTAGCGCAAGCATTACTACTATCTTATTCTTCGTAAGCGATATCATCCTAAAGAGAAGTTTTATGTTTTTCGGCTATTCAGGTATATCGGATATAGCAGGTTTTCCTTTATTTGCCTTGATTATGCTTATCCTCGGAATGTTTGTTCTGCCCTTACAGAACGGATTTATCCGGCATCTGGAAACCAGGGCTGACTTCTTTAGCCTCAGCCAAACGCAATCTCCCGATAGCTTTATTTCAATGATGGAAAAACTAAGCCAAAAAAATTTAGCTGATGTCCATCCGGGCAGGTTTGTAGAGATAATGCTCTATACGCATCCTCCGATTGCTAAGAGAATCAAACTGGCTGAAGAGTTTAAACAGAAAATATCAAAATTCTAGCGCACTATCAAATTAATTTTTATAGGTTAACAGCGCGCTAAAGGAGGCGCGGGGGAGCATGATGCAGGATAGGCATCCAGGAAAAGAAAAAAGAGAGTTTATCCGTTTGGACTCGGTATTTCCCGTTGAGTACCAGCTCCTCGAAAACAACAAAGCCGTTAGCGAAGACTGGCATCACGGCTTTACCAATAATGTAAGTTCCGGCGGCCTGTGTTTGGAGCTTTTAAAAGTAGATAGCGCGACACTCAAATTGCTGGAACGCCCTCACGAAGTAGAGCTTAATTTAAAAATCTATATTCCCATCCACAGGCCGGCAAGCCATGCCACTGCCAGAATTTTGTGGTTAAGGAAAGAGCCGCAGCATATAAGCCAGTATAGGCTGGGATTGCAATATGATAAAATAGATAAAAAAGACGTCCGGCGGATTATACGTTTTGCCATAGGCAGGTTATGGCTGCCAAGATTAGCCTTGGCGGTGATGGGTATTTTGTTCCTGGCTTTTATTATCAGCGCCTATAACAATTTCAGGCTTTCAGCGTATAATAAAAAACTTATTGAAGAGATAGTGGACATGCTTCAGGATTCTAAAAAAAGCAAAGAAGAGTTAGAAAACATCAGAAAAGAAAGAGAAGCTTTGGAAACCAGGCTTCAGGAGTCAAATGCCAATATCAAGGCGGAAGAAGAAGAATTAAATCGGAAGGTAAGGTTCCTTGAAGATGCGCAGAGGATAGGCGAGGGTAGGGCCGATATCATAAAAATTCAGGAATCAGAAATCCAGAAATTAAAAACAATGCTTTCCGATTTAACTCAAAACCGGCAGGATATTATCCAGAAAATAGGCGACTTAGATAAAATGGAGGATACGGTAGAAGTAAAACTCCGGGAAATCAAAGAAAAGAAGGCGGCCCTGGAAAAAGAAAATTTTGAGAAGATGTATCAGTGGGTAAGGGTACATCAGAATCCGCGCACCGGGCTAATCGCCAGTTTTGAGGGCGATGGCGAATTAGGCGACCAGGCATTTACCTATGACCAGGCGCTGGCAGCCATTGTCTTTAGCCATTTTAAGGACTATGCGCTGGCAAGGAAGATTCTGGATTTTTATTTAGGCCAGGCAAAGAAAGAGCAGGTTTTTTACAACGGTTATTACGTCTCAACAGGAGAGGTTTCCGAGTTTGTCATTCACAGCGGGCCAAATCTCTGGTTAGGAATTGCGGTCTTGCAATATACGAAGTTATCCGGCGACAATAAGTATTTACCGTTGGCGCGGGATATTGCCGGCTGGATGCTCAAGCTGCAAAAAGAAGATAAGGAAGGCGGCTTACGCGGCGGCCCACAGACAAGCTGGTATTCCACAGAGCACAATCTTGACGGATTTGCTTTTTTTGATATGCTTTATAGGATTAATTCCGAGGCCGCCTATAGAAAGGCGGCGCAGGATACGCTTTTATGGCTAAAAAACCACGCCTATGATAACCCGGCTGTCCCCATCAAGCGCGGAAGAGGCGATGCCACTATTGCCACCGACACCTATGCCTGGTCAATTGCCAGCTTAGGCCCGCAAAGATTAGCCGAGATGGGTATGGACCCGGAGGCGATAATGAAATTTGCCGAAGATAACTGCGGGGTAGCCCTGGACTACATTCGTCCCGGCGGAGAAAGTATCGCGGTTAAGGGTTTTGATTTTGCTAAGCAGAGGCATTTGGCGCGGGGCGGAATTATTTCCTGCGAATGGACTGCCCAGATGGCGCTTTCCTATAAGCTCTTAAGCCGCTATTACGGCTCTTCAGGCAATAGAGAAAAGGTGAAACTTTATCAAGACAAAGCCGAAGAGTATTTAGAGGAACTTACTAAGATGCTTATTGCTTCAGCCTCCCGCACCGGGCAGGGCCAGGGATGCCTTCCGTACGCATCCAGCGATTTCGTAGATACCGGCCACGGCTGGATGACGCCAAAAGGAAAGAATACCGGCTCGCTTTCAGCCACGATTTACGCTATCCTTGCCTATTACGGCCTTAATCCTTTGGAATTAGCAAATTAACCAAAATCAACCTCGTAGGTTAACCAAAATTTAACCTCAGAGGTTAAATAGACAGGATGAATAGGTGCCTGATGAATTTGAATCATAAACTTGAGGATATCTACGAAAAACTCTATCGGCGCTTCGGGCCTCAGGCCTGGTGGCCGGGCGAGACACCGTTTGAAGTCATTGTAGGAGCAATCCTGACCCAGAATACCAATTGGCAGAAT
>MHHA01000045.1 GCA_001805845.1 Omnitrophica WOR_2 bacterium RIFCSPLOWO2_12_FULL_46_30 | reverse complement strand
CTTCAGCCTCTCTCGGCTATTTCTTACGCAAACACTCTGCCGAGAAGAAAATCCAGGACGCTGAACATAAGGCTGGCGAGATACTTGGAGAGGCAAAGAAGGAAGTAGAACGGCTGCGCAAGGAAGTGGAACTTGAGGGAAAAGATGCAATCTACCGCCTGCGCCAGGATTTTGAGGCCTCTACCAAGCAAAGGCGCGAAGAGCTGGTAAATCTGGAAAAGCGCCTGGCGCTCAAAGAAGACAATATTGACCGCAGGATGGTCTTGTTAGAGAAGAAAGAGAAAGAGCTTGAGTCGCGCTCCGAAGCGCTCAGGGCTAATGAAGAGGCATTGAAGGCAAAAGACAGGCAGCTTGCCGCTTTAGTGAATGAAGAAAAAGAGCGGCTGCAGAAAATTGCCAATCTTACCATTGATGAGGCAAAAAAGGTTCTGCTGGCGCGTTTATCGGAAGAACTGAATAATGAAAAGGCGGTGCTGATTAAAAACATTGACGAGGAAATAAAAAACAGCGCTGATAAGAAGGCAAAAGAAGTGATCGCCCTGGCAATCCAGCGCTGTGCCGTAGAGCATACCGTTGAATCAACCGTGAGCGTAGTCAGCCTTCCGAACGATGAGATGAAAGGAAGAATCATCGGCCGCGAAGGCAGGAACATCCGCGCCCTGGAAATGGCAACCGGCGTGGATGTAATCATTGACGATACTCCGGAAGCGGTCACCTTAGCTGGCTTTGACCCGGTGCGGCGCGAAATTGCCAAGCTTGCTCTGGAAAAATTGATGGTTGACGGCAGGATTCACCCCGGGAGAATTGAGGAGCTCGTTGAGAAAACCAAACGCGAGATGGATGATAAGATCCGCGAAGAGGGTGAACGCGCCGCCTTTGAGATTGGTATCCACGGGTTACACCCGGAATTGATTAAGCTGCTGGGACGGCTCAGGTATCGCACCAGCTACGGCCAGAACGGCCTCCAACATTCTAAAGAAGTTGCCTACCTTATGGGGGTGATGGCTTCAGAAGTAAATATGGATTTTCGCTTAAGCCGCCGGATAGGCCTGCTCCATGATATTGGCAAAGCTGTAGACCATCAGATAGAAGGCACCCATGCCCGTATCGGCGCAGAGTTAGCTAAAAAATACGGGGAAAGTAACGAAATTATTGCAGCGATTGAATGCCACCATGAAGAACAAGAGCCCAAAAGCCTCCTGGGGGTTTTGGCTATTGCTGCGGATGCTATCAGCGCGGCCCGGCCCGGAGCCAGGCGGGAAAACCTGGAAACGTACGTCAAACGGCTGAATAAATTAGAAGCAATTGCCAATCTTTTTAAGGGTGTTGAGAAATCTTACGCCATCCAGGCAGGAAGAGAAATTCGGGTGATTGTTTCGCCGGATAAAATCTCTGATACAGATGCGGTTAATATGGCAAGGGAAATCCGCAAGAAAATTGAGGAAGGCATGGAATATCCCGGCCAGGTCAAGGTTACGGTTATCCGCGAGATGCGCGCGATTGAGTATGCCAAGTAATCAACAAAAGAAGCAATGCTTTAAATGTTGACAAAATGAGAGTATTATTTATCGGCGATATAGTGGGTTCGCCCGGCAGAGAGGCGGTAAAGGCCTTGGTTTGCCGGCTCAAAAAGGAAAAAGCCATTGATATTGTCCTTGCCAATGCCGAGAACGCCGCCGGAGGAACCGGCCTGACTCCCAAAGTGGCTGATGAACTGTTTGCATCTGGCTGCGATTGCCTGACTACCGGAGACCATATCTGGAAGCGCCAGGAAGTCCTGAAAATTATTGACCATCCCTATATCCTGCGCCCCTTAAATCTTGCTCCGAATATCCCCGGTAAAGGTTACTGCGTTTTAAAAAAGAATAATTTTAAGCTCGGTATCATCAACTTGCAGGGCAGGGTTTTTATGCCGGCAATTGACTGTCCTTTTCGCGCGGTGCGCGAGGTTCTTCCCATCCTTAAGAAGGAAACGGCAGTAATTCTGGTGGATATGCACGCCGAGGCAACCAGCGAAAAAGTGGCAATGGGGCATTTTCTTGATGGTTTGGTTTCTGCGGTAGTGGGAACCCATACCCATATCCAGACCGCCGATGAGAAGCTGCTTAAAGGAGGAACCGCCTACATTAGCGAACTCGGCATGTGCGGGCCCTATGATTCAGTCATCGGGCAGGAGAAATCCAAGATTATTGAACGTTTTCTAACCGGGATGCCCACCCGTTTTGAAGTGGCTTCAGGCGATATTCAATTACACGGAGCAATCATTGAGATTGACGAAAAAAACGGGAAGGCCTTGAGCATAGAGAGAGTGCAGGATAAATATTATGCGGATTGAAGACAGGGGACTTAAAGTAGAAAGGCGTATTTTCACGGTAAGCGAGCTGACCGAGGATATCAAAGTCCTTTTAGAAAACAGCTTTCCCGAGGTCTGGGTTGAGGGCGAGCTTTCTAACTTTTCACAGTCACAATCAGGACACATCTATTTTAGCCTCAAGGATGCTGGTAGCAGTTTACGCTGCGTCTTCTTCCGCGGGCTAAACCAGGGTTTGAAATTTTCTCTCAAAGACGGCCTGCATTGCCTTGCTTATGGCCGGCTGATTGTCTATGCCCCCAGCGGCCAGTATCAGTTAAACGTCCAGAAATTAGAGCCAAAAGGCGCCGGCGCCTTGCAGCTTGCCTTTGAGCAGTTAAAGGAAAAATTAGCCAAGGAAGGATTATTTGAAGCGGCGCATAAAAGGGCGCTTCCGGTATTTCCATTAAGAATCGGGCTGGTAACTTCTCCTGCCGGCGCGGCAATACGGGACATACTGAATATCTTAAGGCGCAGGGCTCCTTTTGTGAAAATAATCTTAAATCCGGTAAAGGTTCAGGGAAGCGGCGCGGCTGGCGAAATCGCGCAAGCCATTGTAGAATTTAATCAATACAAAGAAGTAGATGTTTTGATCGTCGGTAGAGGCGGAGGAAGTTTAGAGGACCTCTGGGCCTTTAATGAAGAAATAGTAGCCAGGGCAATCTATAACTCAAAAATTCCGGTAATCAGCGCGGTCGGCCATGAAATTGACTGGACCATTGCGGATTTAGTCAGCGACCTGCGCGCTCCCACGCCTTCAGCGGCAGCTGAGCTGGTGGTGAAACAAAAAGAGGATTTATCGCTTGAGCTTGGCCATTTACTGCAAAGTATGAATGCGAGCGTCAATAATAAGCTCAAGATTTTAAGCAAAGAATTGTTTAGCTTAAAGGGCGCCTATGTTTTAAAATACCCCTTAAATTTCATTCAAATCTATCTTCAGCGCATAGATGAGCTCCAACATAGATTGACTTTAGAGACAAAACATCTCTTAGAGGCCAGCCGGCATAGATTTGTTCACCTGACGGAAAAACTTAACGTCTTAAGCCCGCTCAATGTCTTATCGCGCGGCTATAGCATAACCTTTAAGCTGCCGGAAATGAAGGTGGTTACGGATATGGAGGAGATAAATATTTCAGATAAAATCCAAACTCGGCTTAAACAGGGGAGCTTTGTGAGTGAGGTTTTAAGTAAAATGAGTAACCAGTAACCAGCCACCGCCAAAGCGGGGTGCCGCCGAGGCGGCAAAACCAGAAAAAATCTGGCCTCTGGCAACTGGTCTCCCCGGCCCGCTGCGCTTTGCCGGGGCGGGCTGGTTACTCCCGAACGCCTGCCTGCCGGCAGGCAGGAAGTGAGGGGAAAATGGCTGAAGTTAGATTTGAGGAAGCGCTCAAGAAATTAGAGAAGATTGTCAGCGATTTGGAAGCCGGGAAGCTTTCTTTAGATGAGTCGTTGAAGAAATACGAGGAAGGCGTGCGCTTGGTTGCGGCCTGTTCGAAACTTCTGGAGCAAGCGCAGAAAAAGGTTGAGGTTTTGACTAAGAAGGAAGGAACCTTTCAGCTTAAGCCGTTTGAGGAAGAGCAGCCGGAGGATAAATAAGACAAGCCAGAGGGCAATGGTTTGCCTTCCGATAGGCAAAGCCATAAGCCAGAGGGCAATGGTTTGCCTTCCGATAGGCAAAGCCATAAGCCAGAGGGCAATGGTTTGCCTTCCGATAGGCAAAGCCATAAATGATATGTTATTAGAATCCATCAATACCCCGCGGGATTTTAAAAAACTCAAAGTTCATCAGCTTAACCTATTATGCGCTGAGCTGCGCAGCCGCATTGTGCAGGTGGTTTCTAAAAATGGAGGGCACCTCGCCTCAAGCCTGGGGGCTGTAGAAATCATCACGGCTCTGCATTATTGCCTTAATTTGCCTGAGGATATGATTGTTTTTGATGTGGGCCATCAGGCATATACCCATAAGCTCTTAACCGGAAGAAATAATAGATTTGATACCTTAAGAAAAGCCGGCGGGATGAGCGGGTTTCCTTCGCATACCGAATCAACGTATGATCCTTTTACCGCCGGGCACAGCTCTGACGCGGTTTCTCTGGCTCTGGGTTTAGCTGCCGGCGGCTGCCCTAAGGCGGTTGCCCTTATCGGCGACGGCTCGCTTTCCGGCGGTTTATGCTTTGAAGGTTTAAATAACGCCGGCCATCTCAAAAAAGACATCCTCGTTGTTTTAAATACCAATGAATTAAGCATTTCTCCGGCCGTGGGCGCGGTAAGCGTGTATCTCAATAAAATAATCTCCCAGCCGCTCTACAATCGTTTTCGCGAGTCGTTAGAGAATTTTGTAAGAAACCGCCTTCCCAAGGGGCGGATAATTTTAAAGTTAGCGGATAAATTTGAAAAGGAATTAAAGGGATTTTTTGTCCCGGGTATGCTTTTTGAAGAACTAGGCTTTCGCTATTTTGGCCCTCTTGACGGGCATAATTTAGGATTGCTTATTCCTACCTTGAAGAACATACTTACTTTTAAAGGGCCTATCCTTCTGCACGTATTTACTAAAAAAGGCAGGGGTTATCCCCCGTCAGAAAATGACCCGGTTTCCTTTCACAGCGCCGCGCCGTTTGATATTGCCAGCGGCAGGCCTTTGAATATCTCCAGCATTGAGAGTTACACCGATGTCTTTGGCAGAAAAATGGTAGAGCTGGCCAAAGTGAATAAAAACATCGTGGCGATCACTGCGGCGATGCCCGAAGGAACCGGCCTGGCTCAATTCCGCGATAAATACCCCGATAGATTTTATGACGCAGGGATAGCCGAGGCGCATGCAGTTTGCTTTGCCGTGGGTTTAGCCAAAAAGGGAAGGAGGCCCGTGGTTGCGGTATATTCAACCTTTTTACAGCGCGCATACGACCAGCTTATTGAAAGCGTCGGCCTGCAGAATTTACCGGTGGCGCTCTGTCTTGACCGCGCGGGAGTAAGCGGAGAAGACGGGGTTACCCATCAGGGAATTTTTGACCTCGCATATTTAAGAAGCATTCCCAATCTGGTGGTTATGGCTCCTCATTCGGCAGATGAATTAGAGGCAATGTTAGAATTTGCCGTCAATCTGGATAAACCCTGCGCCATAAGATATCCGAGATCGCAAATCGTAAAACCCGCAAAATCGCAGAGCGCAAATATTGAATTAGGCAAAGCGGAAGTTCTACAAGAAGGAAAGGCTCTGGCAATAATTGCCATAGGAGCAATGGTTAGCCCAGCCCTAGAGGCGGCGGCTCTGCTTAAGAAGGAAAATCTGGATGCCTGCGTAGTCAATGGCCGTTTTGTTAAGCCGTTGGATAAGGAGTTATTCGTAAGATTATCCGCAGAATTTAAATACCTCGTAACCGTTGAAGACGGTATCTTAGACGGCGGTTTCGGCAGCAGCGTATTGGAATTATTGAACCGCCCGGTTTTGAGGTTAGGGTTTCCCTGTGAATTTATTGAACATGGAAAAAGGGACTGGCTTTTAGAAAAATATGGGCTGGATGCCAAAGGCATAGCTCAAAGTATAAATGGCCTATATAAAGCTTGATCGGGAAAAATGTAAGGGCTGTATGCTTTGTATAAGTGTTTGTCCGAAAGGGCAATTAAAAGAAGATAAGGGCCTGAACAAAAAAGGAATTAGACCAGTAAGGTTTTTAGATAAGGATTGCAGCGGCTGCGCCTTTTGCGCAATCATTTGTCCGGATTGCTGTATTGAAGTGTATAAGTGAAAAGAAACCAGAAAATACTATTGTCGGGGAATGAGGCGGTTGCTAAGAGCGCAATTGATGCCGGCTGCCGGTTTTATGCCGGATATCCGATTACCCCTCAGAATGAATTGATTGGCTATATGGCAAAGAATATGGCCTCAAGCGGAGGAATTTTTATCCAGTCTGAATCCGAGCTTTCGGCAATCAGTATGGTCTTTGGGGCTTCTGCTTCAGGGGTGCGGGCAATGACCAGTTCGTCAAGCCCCGGCATAAGTTTGATGCAGGAGGAGATTTCTTACATTGCCGGCGCAGAACTTCCCGCAGTTATTGTGAATATTATGCGCGCAGGCCCCGGCCTGGGGAATATCTGGCCTGCTCAGTCAGATTATTTTCAGGCAGTCAAAGGCGGCGGACAGGGTGATTATCATTGTATAGCGCTTGCGCCTTCAAGCGTCCAGGAGGCTTATGATTTGACTCTTGAAGCATTTGTTCTGGCAGACAAATACCGCATTCCGGCAATTATCTTAGGCGATGCAATGTTAGGCCAGATGATGGAACCACTTGTGGCAAATGGCAAAAACTATAAACCATTAGCCATAAGCCATAAGCCAAAAGAATGGGCGGCCACGGGATGTTTTGGCAGAAAGCCGAACGTGGTTAAGTCCTTTTACCTGAATCTGGGAGATTTGGAAAAATTTAATCTCAAGCTGCAGAAAAAATATAAAAATATTAAGCAGAAGGAGCAGCGCTGCGAGGCGCTTAATATAAATGATGCGCGGATAATCTTAGTTGCCTATGGCACAATGGCTCGCTTAGCCAAAGAGGCAATGCTATCCCTGCGGGAGAAAGGCATAAAAGCGGGCTTGATTCGCCCGATCAGCTTATGGCCCTTTCCCCAAAAAATATTTCAGCGATTAGCGATTAGCGCTAAGCGATTAGTATTTTTAGTTATAGAGATGTCTTACGGCCAGATGCTTGAAGATGTGAAGCTTGCTGTTAACGGCCGGCGAAGAGTCGAGTTTTTAGGCCGTTCAGGCGGAGGTATTCCAACGGAAGAAGAAATAATAAAGAGTTCATTGAGTTTATTGAGTTCATAGAGTTCTAACTCAAATAACTCAAGTAACTAAAAGATGAAGAAGATATTCGGGCGAACCAGGTCACTGCGCGGTGTGGATACCCATTATTGCCAGGGATGCGGCCATGGAGTTGTACATCGTCTCATAGCAGAGGTAATCGACGAATTAAATATCCGCGAGATTACTATTGGAGTTACTCCGGTAGGCTGCGCTGTAGTTGCCTATGATTATTGGGACTTTGATTGCGTTGAAAGCGCGCACGGAAGAGGCCTGGCAGTGGCTACCGCTATAAAAAGGCTTCAGCCGGACAAAATAGTCTTTACTTATCAAGGCGATGGCGATTTGGCTGCTATCGGCACAGCCGAAACTATTCATGCGGCTAACCGCGGTGAAAATCTGACCGTCGTATTTATCAATAATACGGTCTATGGAATGACCGGCGGCCAGATGGCGCCCACTACTCTTATCGGCCAGAAGACCGCAACCAGCCCTTTGGGCAGGAATGAAAAGACCGAGGGTTATCCTTTAAGGATTTCGGAGCTGCTTGCCCAATTACAGGGGGTATATTCGGTTGAACGCAGTTCAACCGATTCCGTCCAGGGGATTCTCAAAACCAAGAACGCAATTAAAGCAGCCTTTAAGAATCAAATGGAAAATAAGGGCTTTTCTCTGGTGGAAGTGCTTTCAGCCTGCCCTACCTACTGGGTTTTATCGCCCGTTGAATCTTTGGACTGGATAAAAAATACAATGAGCAAGGTGTTTCCGCCGGGTCGAATAAAGTAATTGTTACACCTTAGACGTTAAACGTTACACAGGATATGTATGATTGAACGTATCGTAATAGCTGGTTTTGGGGGGCAGGGGATAATGTTTTTAGGCAAGCTGATTGCCTGGGCAGCGATGCGCGAGAATAAATTCGTGAGTTTTCTGCCTGCCTATGGAGCAGAGGTGAGAGGCGGGACATCCCATTGCGCAATAGTCATTTCCGATAAAGAAATTGCTTCTCCCGCCTTTGATGAGATAGATACCTTGATTGCAATGAACAGCCCGTCTGTGCTAAAATTTATACCTAAACTTAAAAATGGCTCAAAGTTATTTATTAATGCCTCAATGGTAAATAACACTCCGAAAATAAAAGGGGTTAAGGTTCGCTTGCTTAAATTTACCGATATCGCCTCTGGATTGGGAAACGCAAGGACTGCCAATATGGTTGCCCTGGGCGCTTATCTGGCCAGTAAGAAGCTCCTGTCTTTAAAAAATATCTTGAAATTACTTCCCGAGGCCTTTAAGAATAATAAAAAGCTGCAAGTCCTCAATGAACAGGCAATCAAAGCAGGAATGAACTTGATAAAATAACAATATGGCAGTATGGCAATAGTAAAATGGTGAGAGTTCGTTTTGCTCCCAGTCCCACAGGAAACCTGCATATCGGCGGCGCCCGCACCGCGCTTTTTAACTGGCTCTACGCCAGAGCAAAGGCCGGTAAGTTTATCTTGCGCATTGAAGATACGGATTTAGTGCGTTCCAAGAAAGAGTACCTTGACGAGATTTTAAATAGCTTAAGCTGGCTGGGGCTGGAATGGGATGAGCTTTATCATCAGAGTGAACGTTTCCAATTATACAGAGATTACGCCAAGGAATTATTGTCAAAGGGCCTGGCTTACCAAGAGGCTGAGGCAATAATCTTTAAAGTCCCGCCACAAAAAATAAAGATTCAAGACCTTATCCATGGCCAGATTGAGTTTGACTCCTCACTGATTAAGGACCAGGTATTAATCAAATCAGATAAAAGCCCAACCTATAATTTTGCCTGCGTGGTTGACGATGCCTCTATGAATATTACCCATATCATCCGGGGAGACGACCATATTTCTAATACCCCAAAGCAGATTATGCTCTATGAGGCGCTGGGGTTTCCCATTCCTGAATTCGCCCATCTCCCCTTGATTATGGGCGTAGAAGGCGGCCGGCTTTCCAAAAGAACCGGAGCTACCGCAATCAGCGATTATCGTAAGCTCGGCTATCTTCCCCAGGCGCTGGCCAATTATCTTTTACTTTTAGGCTGGTCACCGGGAGAAAATCAGGAGCTTGTGGAAATCAACGGCGCCATCAAAAAATTTGATATCAAGGACGCCAATAAAACCGCCAGCCAGTTTAACTTAGAGAAGTTGAACTGGATCAACGCCCAGTATATCAAAAGGCTCAAGGACGCGGAATTGCTGGAATTGCTTAAGCCATTGTGCCTGGAAAAAAGATATATTGACGATAATTTTGATGGCAATTATTTATTATCTGTAGTAAAATTATTCCAGGAACGGATAACCACCCTGGCAGATTTTCTTGATTACAGCGATTTCTTCTTTAAAGAGGAAATAGGGCTTAGCCCGGAAGCCAAAAAGAGGCTCGAGGCAAAAGATTATTCAGGAGAATTTAAGCTTTTAATAGAAAGGCTCGATGCCTTAGAACATTTTGATTGTCTGGCCATTGAGAACAGCTTTCGCCTCTTAGTAAGCGAGTTAAATA
>MHHA01000044.1 GCA_001805845.1 Omnitrophica WOR_2 bacterium RIFCSPLOWO2_12_FULL_46_30 | reverse complement strand
AACGGCGAGAGGCTATGCCTGACCGGATAACCGATGAGGCCGTAAATAGCGGGTTTTGAATTTAATTCCATCTCTATCTCTTGCGCGCTTTCTTGCCTAAAACAAGCGGCCAGAATTGCTGCCAGTGTTCTTCTTTAAAATAGCCAAAGGGGGCAGAATATAATTCTTTGAGCCTTGCTTCCATTTCCGCATAGCCAAGTTGCCTCGCCCTCGGCGGCAGGCGCCGGTTTTGCGAATAATCTATCGGGTATACTCCGTATATGACATTCCAGAATTTCTGCCAGTCGGATGAACGAAAACTCCTGAAAGGCTCTCCCACATAGGCCTTTAAATTCTCTTCATTTTCCAGCGTAGTTACGCCCTTTGCCCTTTCGGGATTCATAGAATAGATAAAATTATCCATAACTATGCGGACGCTTTCTAAGAGGTCATCCCAGTCCTGGCGTAGATTCTCGCGGGCAGAATAGAGAACAAAGACCAAAATGATACCGCAGACGATCAGCAGCTTTGGCCAGAGATTTAAACGCACCTTTTTATTTTTTAAGGAATTCTATTTTGTTGACAACTTGTAAGTAGGCCTTAATCGAGGCTTCAATGATGTCCGTAGAGCTGGCCCTGCCGGAAATCTCCCTGCCCTTGGTTCTCAGGCGCACATTTACCTCGCCCAGGGCATCCTCTCCTTTAGTTACCGAGCGGATACTGTAATCTAAAAGCCGGCAGCGAACGTTGGTCATCTTTTCTATGGTTTTATAGCAGGCATCTACCGGGCCATCGCCTGAAGAACAATCCGCAAAGGTTTTTTCTTTTACCATAAGGGTTATTTTTGCCGTGGGCACAATGTGGCTTCCTGAGGTTATCATAAAGGTATCTAATTTCCAGGTTTCAGGGACCTTTCCTTCTATATTTTCCAGGACAAGCGCAGCTAGATCATCATCAAAAACCTGCTTTTTCTTATCGGCTAATAATTTAAATTTTTCAAATACCTCTTTAACCTCTGATTCATTTAATTTATAACCTAATTTTTTTAACCTTTCCCTGAAGGCATGGCGGCCAGAATGTTTTCCCAGGACAAGGCTTTCCACCTTAAAACCCACGTCTTCGGCATGAATAATCTCATAGGTAGCGCGCTTTTTTAATACTCCATCCTGGTGTATCCCGGACTCATGCCTGAAGGCGTTTAACCCCACCACTGCCTTATTAGGCGCAACCGCGAAACCGGTTAATGCGCTTACCAAGCGGGAGGTCTTATAAATTTCCCTGGTCTTGATAGAGGTCGCCAAGCCAAAGGTGTCCTTACGCACCTTAAGCCCCATAACCAGCTCTTCCATTGAGGCATTCCCGGCGCGCTCGCCAATGCCGTTGACGGTGCATTCCACCTGGCGCGCTCCATTTTTTAGCGCGGAAAGCGAATTTGCCACCGCCAGGCCCAGGTCATTATGGCAATGCACTGAGATGACCGCATTATTTATATTAGGAACGTTTTCCCGCAGGCAGCGGATTAAATTCCCGAATTCTTCGGGTTCGCTATATCCCACCGTATCGGGAATATTTACCGTCTTTGCTCCTGCCTTTATCACTGCCTCAACCACGCGGTATAAAAATTCCTTTTCCGTGCGCGAGGCATCTTCAGGTGAAAATTCAATATCATCGCAAATGTTCCTGGCGTGTTTGACTGCTTTTACTGCCAGGCGCAAAATTTCATCCTCCGCCTTCTTCAGTTTATATTTCATATGAATCTTTGAGGTAGCTAAGAATACGTGAATACGCGCACGCCCGGCAGGTTTAGTTGCCTGATAGGCAGTATCAATATCTCCGGGAGTTGCCCGGGCCAGGGCGCAGATTACCGGACGCCTAATCTCCTGCGCAATGCGTTGGACCGACTCAAAATCTCCCGGGCTTGAAACAGGAAAACCGGCCTCAATGACATCCACGCCAAGCTTTTCCAGCTGATAGGCGATATCTAACTTTTCCTTTTGATTTAAAGAAGCTCCGGGAGCCTGTTCCCCGTCACGCAAGGTGGTGTCAAATATGGTTATTGTGTCCATAATAATGAATTTTTCTTAGTTAGCTGCACAATCTAACTCTGGATGAGTTCATAAACCTTGCCAATTTCATGCAATTTAAGACCACGCTTTTTAAAACTTTCCTTAAGACTGATTAGCTTATCTACAATACCGCTTGCATAATATCGTTCTCCGCAATTAAGGCAAACTTCGGCTCTGACTTTAACAAGCAGATGATTATTCTTCTCTCGCAGTTCTTCTAATACTTCTTTTTCTCTGATTTCGCTTCCGCAAATAACACACTCCATATCTTCCTCCTTATATAATTTTCTCCATTTATACCCTCTGTTTTTCCCCTCCAGATTTCTCGGTTAATGCCTCGAAATCTAAGCGGAGGGGACTCCGCTCACTTACGTTCGCTGCGCATCCATGGCATCATTTCCCTAAGCTGTTTTCCTACCTTTTCAATAAGATGATTGTTCGCTTCTTCAAGCAGCCGATCAAAATTAGGCCTTCCTGTTTCATTCTCTTTAATCCACTCCCTGGCGAATTTACCGGAGACTATTTCTTTAAGGATTTTTTTCATTTCTTTGCGCGTTCGCTGATTTATGATTCTCGGGCCGCGGGTCAAATCGCCGTAACAGGCCGTGTTAGAAACCCTGCGGCGCATACCGGCGATGCCCTGTTCCTGGATTAAATCAACAATAAGCTTTAATTCATGGAGAACCTCAAAATAGGCAATCTCCGGCTGATAGCCGGCCTCAATCAGGGTATCAAATCCTGCCTTAATCAGTTCACTCACCCCTCCGCAAAGCACGGCCTGCTCGCCAAAAAGGTCGGTTTCTGTTTCTTCTTGAAATGTGGTCTCAATAACTCCTGCCCGCCCTGCGCCTATTGCCCTGGCATAGGCAAGCGCTAATTGTTTAGCTTTACCCGTAGCATCCTGAAATATAGCTATCAGACACGGAACGCCCTTGCCCTCTTCATACATTTTTCTTACCAGAGAACCCGGCCCTTTCGGCGCAACCATAAACACATCCACATTCTTCGGCGGCTTGATTTGCTTAAAACGGATATTAAAACCATGGGAAAAACAGAGCGCCTTCCTTTTTTTTAGATTCGGCTTGACCGCCTGCGCATAAACCTTTGCCTGGATATGGTCCTGGGTTAAAATCTGGATAATATCCGCCTGGGCGCAGGCATCCTCTGCCGAAAGCGGATTAAAGCCGTCACTTTTGGCTTGTGCAAAATTAGGAGAGCCTTCACGTTGTCCGATAACTACCTTACATCCTGAATCCCTAAGGCACAAAGCCTGAGCGCGCCCCTGTATGCCATAGCCGATAACGGCAATGGTTTTGTCTTTTAGTAAACTTAAGTCCGCGTCGCTATCATAGTAAATCTTAGCCATGGTATACCCTTTCTTTTTAGGAAGCGATGGCAATCCTGCCTGTCCTCACTAATTCCCTTATCCCAAATTGCTCCAGCTCATGCAGCAATTGCTTGATTTCTTGTTGCTGGCCTACGAATTCAATAGCGGCGATGCCGCCTTTATGCTGAATCATTTTTGCCTGGAATTTATCTAATATGCTTTCCAGTTTAGTTTTATTTTTTGCCGGACAACTGACTTTCGCTAAAATGAGTTCCCGCTCAATATGCTCTTTCTTGGTAAAATCGGTAACCGTAAGCACGTCTACCAGCCTGTTGAGCTGCTTTTTTATCTGCTCCAATATCTTTTCATCTTCAGCCTCAACTACAATAGTCATACAGGATAACGCGTCATCCTGCGTCTCGCTCACCGCCAGGGAAGAAATATTGTATCCCCTGGCGCTGAATAGCCCGGCAATCCGCGCCAGCACCCCGAACTTATTCTCCACTAAGACTGAAATTATGTGTTTCATGCCATGCCCCCGATCATCCGATTGATTGCCTCACCCGCAGGAACCATGGGATAAACGTTCTCTTCTTCTTCAACGAGAAAGTCAAGGAAGACAGCGTTATCAATCTTGAGCGCCTTCTCAATTGCCGGGCGCACCTCCTCCGTCTTCTCAACCCGTATTCCCACCGCGCCATAGGCCTCAGCCACCCTTACAAAATCAGGGTTACATAGCTTGGTCTGAGAATAGCGCTTCTTATAAAAGAGTTCCTGCCATTGCCTGACCATGCCTAAGTATCCATTATTTAAAATCGCGACTTTTACCGGTATCTTGTTGCAAACCACAGTCATTAGCTCCTGGATATTCATCTGGATTGAGCCGTCTCCGGCAATATCAAAAACCGTTCTTTCCGGACAGCCTAACTTCACCCCCATTGCCGCCGGGAAACCAAAGCCCATTGTGCCCAATCCGCCGCTGGAGATAAAGGTTCTTGGTTTGTCATACTTATACCATTGACAGCTCCACATCTGGTTCTGGCCGACCTCGGTTACAATGATCGCCTCGCCCTTAGTCGCCTCATAAATCTGCTCAATGACAAACTGCGGCTTGATTTTATTATCATGATGCTGATAGCGCAAAGGATGCCTTGCCTTCCACTCATGAATCTGCTCTAACCATTTTTGGGTATCCGGCTTTTTCTTTATCTCTTCCAGAAGCTGGCCTAAAATATTTTTGGCATCTCCCACGATGGGGACATCGGCCTTAACATTTTTTGCAATGGAAGTGGGGTCTATATCAATATGGATAATCCTGGCGCAGGGGGCAAAGGCAGAGACCCTCCCGGTTACCCGGTCATCAAAGCGCACGCCAACCGCAATAATCAAATCCGACTCCATAATGCCGTGATTCGCATAGGCAGTCCCGTGCATACCCACCATTCCCAGGGATAACTCATGAGTGCCGGGAAAGCCGCCTAAACCCATCATCGTCATCACCACCGGAACCTGAAGCGCCTCAGCCAGGCCTTTTATCTCCTGATGCGCCTGGGAGGTAATTACCCCTCCGCCGATAAAGAGAATGGGCTTCTTAGACCCGGAAATTAATTTAGCTGCTTTTTTAATTTGCCCGGGATGGCCAAAATAAGTGGGTTTATACCCCCGCATACTAACTTCCTCGGGCCAGAGGAAATCGCATTCTGCCTGCTGGACATCCACAGGTATATCAATGAGCACCGGGCCGGGCCTTCCGGTTGAGGCGATATGAAAGGCCTCGCGGATAGTTAAGGCAAGAGTTTTTACATCTTTGACCAAATAATTATGTTTGGAAATTGAGCGGGTAACCCCGGTAATGTCTGCCTCTTGAAAGGCATCATTACCAATCAGAAAGGTTTTGACCTGTCCGGTAATTGCCACCATTGGTATAGAATCCATATAGGCATTAGCAATGCCTGTGGTCAAGTTAGTCGCCCCGGGCCCTGAGGTAGCAATACAGACGCCCACCTTACCCGTTGCCCGGGCATAGCCATCCGCGGCGTGAGCCGCAGCTTGTTCGTGGCGGGTGAGGATAAAGCGAATTTTAGAATCGTAAAGCTTATCAAAAATAGGCAAAACCGCTCCCCCGGGATATCCAAACATTATCTGGACACCCTCGCGTTCCAAACATTCAAATAAGATTTGCGCGCCAGTCATATTATTCTTCAATAATCTTTCGTGTAACGTTTAATCTGTAAAGTGTAATGTGGCTCCTTTATCCGCAGAGCTGACCATCTTCGCATAGCGCGCCAAATAGCCAGAGGTGACCTTCGGCTTTGGCGGGCGCCACTTACTTAATCTCGCCTTTAGCTCTCTTTCCGAAAGAGCAATATCTAATTTTCTTCCCGGGATATCTATCTTAATGCTATCGCCATTTTTAATCACAGCGATTGGCCCGCCGCTCTGCGCTTCGGGAGAAATATGTCCGATGCAGGGCCCCCGGGTCCCGCCGGAAAAACGGCCGTCGGTTATAAGCGCAACCTCGTCTGCTAAACCCATGCCCACGATGCTTGAAGTCGGAGAAAGCATTTCCCGCATGCCCGGTGAGCCGGCAGGCCCTTCATAACGAATAACGATCACCTCTCCTTTGCGGATCTTCCCCTCCAGAATTGCTTTCATCGCCGCTTCTTCAGAATCAAAACAAATAGCCCTGCCTTTAAAAACCATTGTTTTCTTTGAAACCGCGCTCTGCTTGACCACCGCGCCGCCCGGAGCGAGATTACCATAAAGGATGGCAATCCCGCCTTGCTTATGATAAGGATTATTCAGCGGCCGGATCACCTCATTATCAAGAACCTCTGACTCGCTTGCTATAGTATAAATTGACCTGGCATTTACTGTTGGATTATTTTTTAATCTTTCCTTGAGCCGACTCAAGACCGCGGGGATGCCTCCGGCATACTCTAAATCCTCCATATAGAAATTTCCTGCCGGCTCCAAAGAACATATATTCGGCGTCCCCCGGGAAATTTCATCAAAGGCCGGCAAAGGCAAATCCACCCCGGCTTCTCTGGCAATAGCTAATAAATGCAGCACGGTATTTGATGAGCCGCCTAAAGCCATATCCACGGTAACGGCATTATAAAAGCCGTTTTTATTCATAATGGAGCGCGGACGGATATCCCTGCGCGCCAGATAAACAATCTTTCTTCCTGACTCAAAGGCAATCCTTTCTTTCTTGGCTAAAACCACAAGGCTGCTGGCGCATCCGCTTAAACTCATTCCCATTGCCTCAGTAAGGCAGGCCATAGTATTGGCAGTGTATAAACCCTGGCAGGAGCCGGAGCCCGGACAAGCGCACATTTCTAAGGCCTCAATCTCTTGCTTAGAGATCTCCTGTCTTTTTGCCTTTGCCACTGCCTCAAAGGTATCCCGCACTAAAGACAAGCGCCGGCCGCGGTATCTACCGGTAATCATAGGTCCGGCGGTAACCACAATTGAGGGAACATTTAAGCGCGCCGCCGCCATCAGCATTCCCGGAGTAATTTTATCACAGTTGGTCAAAAGCACCAGGCCGTCAAGACAATGGGCGTTAGCAATGGATTCAACCATATCCGCAATCAATTCCCGCGAAGGAAGCGAATAGCGCATCCCGGAATGGCCCATGGCAATGCCATCGCAAATTCCCGGGATGCCGAACACAAAGGGCCTGCCTCCCCCGGCATAAATCCCGTTTTCAATTGCCCTTTCTAAAGTTCGCATTGACGTATGCCCCGGCACTAAATCCGTAAAGCTTGAGGCAATACCGATAAACGGTTTGGATAAATCCTCGCGGGTCAAGCCGGTGGCAAAAAGCAGCGCCCGATGGGGAATCCGCTCTAAGCCCTTTTTTATCTTATCCGAACGCATTATTTATCCCCCTGAACAAGGTTAGGGTTACGGATAACGAGGCACGGGGAACGTATCCCGTATCCCGTTACCCGTATCCCGTTACCCGTTACCCGAATTTAATCCGCACCTTCTCCGTCGTGGACTAAGGCTGCTTTTTCTTTTCTTTTACGCGAGATAACTCTTTTTAAGCTGATATGCTGGACTACCAATTCTTTGCTGTTGATTACCTTAAGCTGTTTAAAAAGAAATTCAAACTTGAGTTCAACTTCAGAGGCAATCGCATCTCTGGCTGTATCCGCTAAACCCATAATCTCGCCTTTAAACGGGCCGAGGGCTTTCTTTCTGGTCTTATAGAAGAACTGCTCGTCGGTTTCGCCTTCTTTTCTTTCGGAAGCGGCATTTACCTTAAGCCATGCGTAAATTTTCTCTTTTAATTCAAGCGGAAAATGTTTTGAGTCATAGAGCATATTCTGAAATTCGGTGGCTAAATGCACCTCGGCAGTTTCGCATTCAGCAAATTTATGAAATGCCTCGGGGGGCAGGGTTGAGGCCCCATGCTGCACTGCCCCTGCCAAACCGTATTCTTTTCTGGCAATCTCCGAGAGCGTTTTGAGGGTATCAAAATCAAGGGCCACCTGGGCAATTGAGCCATCCGGTAAAACCACGCCTCCGTGAGAAGTGCCGGTTTGCACTGAAATCTTGCTTATGCCAATTAACCCTTTGCGCAGCCTGTCTTTAAACCCTTCCATAAACACCCGTAATTCCTCAGGGGTAGAGTTTTTATGGCCTACTTCGCCGATCTCTCCGCCCACAGAGACCGTAATTCCCTTTGGCTCAACGCGGCGAATAAACTGAGTAAGCTTGGCACAGGTATCAAAATTATAATACTGCTGCTTTCTAACGTTGGACTGGGTTAAATCAACCAGGGTTGAGGAATCAATGTCAATATTATAAAAACCAAATTCAATGGCCTCCGCAATCAACGCCTGCAGGGACTCTATTTCTTTCTCCGGGTTTTCTTTAAATTTCTTAAGATTGGCCTGGGTATGGTCTGCCTGAATAAACACAGGGCCGGAATATCCTTCCTTGATTGCCGCAGCTAAAATAACTGCGGAATATTCATAAGGGGCCTGCGCCGTATAACCCATTTCGCTCTTGGCAATCTCAAAAATAAAGGCGCCGGAGTTATTGCGCTTGGCTACCCTGAGGATTGCCCGCGCCAGATCATAGGTCATTGACCTTAAGTTTATTGCCGGGACAGTAAATCCTCCCAACCCGCCTTTGCCTCTTGCGATGTAAAAATCATGAATGGAAGAAGGATAAATTCCGTTTTTATAAGCGATATTTAGAACCTTCTTAAAAATTCTTTTTTTGCTCTCTATGTCTTCAATCGCAATCAAGTCCTTTACAAATCCGGTGATATCTTTTGCATGCCTGCCCATCTTTGGCAAATTCTCCTTCCTATGTTAATACTTTAATTAAATTACAAAACTTATCTACTTTTAACTCTTTCTTTTTTATGGCAAATTCTAAATCCATCTCTACGATTTTACTGTCCTTTAAACCCACGGCTATATCGGTTTTTCCATTTAACAGGCAATCAACTGCGGCTTGAGCCAGGGTTAAAGCCAGGGTCCGGCTAAAGGCGGTAGGCCGTCCCCCTCTCTGGATATGGCCTAAGACAATCGCCCTGGTTTCCAGGCTGGTCATCCCGGTTATTTTCTTGGCGATATCCTCTGCCTTAGCCGCTCCTTCGGCAGCCACGATAATCCAGCTTATTTTCCCCCTTAAATTTCCCTCAACAATACCATGGCAGATATTTTCTAAGTTGAACTCTCGTTCCGGGATAATCACATCTTCGCAGCCGCCGGCCAGGGCAACCTGAAGAGCTACATAACCGGAATTCCTGCCCATTACCTCAACCACAAAGATTCTTTCCATTGAGGTTGCGGTATCGCGGATGTTATCAATTGCCAGGAGGGCGGTGTTTATCGCGGTGTCCGCGCCGATGGTCTCATCTATGCCATTTATGTCATTATCAATCGAGGCGGGAATCCCTATGCAGGGAACGTTATATTTTTTATAAAATTCATGCGCGGCCCGGAAACTGCCATCGCCGCCAATAACCAGAAGCGCGTCAATGGCATTCTTTTTTACCGTCTGAAATGCCCGCTCTCGCCCTTCTTCGGTCCTGAATTCCGGACAGCGCGCTGTCTTAAGGATGGTGCCGCCTAAATTAATAATCCCTGAAACGGCGCGATGGTCTAATAATTTGAGCTCCTCATTAATCAGGCCATACCAGCCGCGCAATATCCCTATAACTTCTAACTTCTTATTTAAGCCGTAGCGCACCACCCCGCGTATGCAGGAATTCATTCCCGGAGCATCTCCGCCGGCAGTCAAAACCCCGATTCGCTTAACAGCCATCATACATCTCCCCTAAAACCTTGTTAACCTACGAGGTTAACAAGGTTACGCGCCAGCAAACTTTTTAGGTTCCCTCTTCCCAGCTGGATAAATATTTTTTCTGCTTCGCAGTCAAAACGTCAATCTTTATTCCCATTGAGTCTAATTTTAAGCGGGCAATCTTCTCGTCAATATAGCGCGGGACAGCATAGACCTGTTTTTCTAAATTCCTATACTCCTTAACAATATACTCGGCTGACAATGCCTGATTGGCAAAGGACATATCCATCACGCTTGCCGGATGCCCCTCGGCTGAGGCAAGATTTATCAAGCGCCCCTCGCCTAAAAGATAAATCCTTCTTCCGTCGGATAAGGTATATTCATCAACGAAATTACGGATAGTCCTTTTCTTCCGGCTTAAGCCCTCTAAAGCCGGGATGTCCAGCTCAACATTAAAATGCCCGGAATTTCCCACAATTGCTCCGTCGTGCATGTGAGTAAAGTGTTCTCTGCGGATAACGCTCGTGTTCCCTGTGGTAGTTAAAAAGATATCGCCGATTTTTGCTGCCTCTTCTATCGGCATAACCTCATAGCCGTCCATAGTTGCCTCAAGGGCCCTGAGCGGGTCCACCTCAACCACGAGCACCTTTGCTCCCATTCCCCGCGCCCGCATAGCCACGCCCTTGCCGCAGAAACCATAGCCGCAGACCACAAAATTACAGCCGGCGATTAATTTATTCGTAGCCCTGATTATTCCGTCAATGGTGGATTGTCCTGTGCCATAGCGGTTATCAAAAAGATGCTTGGTCTGGGCGTCATTGACTGCGATTATAGGATAGGGGAGTTTTTTGTCTTTCTGCATTGCCCTTAATCTGATTACCCCGGTAGTCGTCTCCTCGGTACCGCCGAGTATCCGGGGTATCAAATCCTGCCTATTTTTATGAATGGTGGAAACGAGATCGGCTCCGTCATCCATGGTGATATTAGGTTTCGTATCCAGGGCGCTGTTTATGTGATGATAATAAACCCGCGTATCTTCTCCTTTAATAGAGAATGTCTCTATCCCAAAATCTTTTACTAATGAAGCGGCAACATCATCCTGGGTAGAGAGCGGATTTGAAGCGCAAAGCCGGATTGCCGCACCAGCAGTTTTTAGCGCATCCATTAAGACCGCGGTCTCTGTAGTAACATGCAAACAGGCAGCTATCTTTGTATCTTTTAACGGCTTTTCCTTAGCAAATCTCTTTTTGATCAGCTCCAGAACCGGCATATTGTTCGCTGCCCACTCAATACGCAATTTACCCTTTGAGGATAACTTTATATCTTTAATATCATAGTCCATTTATGTCTCCATATTATTTAGGTTACTATCAGTTACTATCGGTTACTAAATTACCATTATATAGCTGTTTTGGTTACTAATAGTTACATGTTTAAAAGCGACTTTTTTATGTTCTGTAACTGCTCGTAACTGTTAGTAACTATTAGTAACCGTTGGTAACCGCTTATAACCGGGCTGCCTGCTTCTTTAACGTCTGAGCCTTATCCGTTAGCTCCCAGCTAAATTCCGGTTCGGTCCTGCCAAAATGGCCATAGCAGGCGGTCTTCCTATATATGGGCCTGAGCAAATCTAAGCTCTGAATCATTCCCTGGGGGGTGAGGTCAAAATTATCGCGGATAAGTTTTCCTATCGCGCTTTCTGAAATTTTACCGGTCCCGGAGGTATCCACCATAACTGCTAATGGTTCAGCCCGGCCGATAACGTAAGCAATATGGATAAGGCACTTATCGCTAATCCCCGCGGCAACGATATTCTTGGCAATGTAGCGGCCCATATAGGCCGCCGAACGGTCAACCTTAGTGGGGTCCTTTCCGGAAAATGCGCCGCCTCCCGGAGGAGCGACTCCGCCATAGGTGTCCACTACAATCTTGCGCCCGGTCATACCGGTATCAGATTGGGGCCCGCCAACGACAAATTTTCCGGTTTCATTCACATAGAATTTAGTATCTTTATCTATATACTCTTTCGCGATTGGTTTGGCAATGGTATCAATCATCTCCTGGCGCGCCTTCTTAGTTATATGCATGCCTGAGCTATCAAGAATCTCGTCAGTATGCTGGCAGGCAAGAACCACTGAGTCAACTCTCCTGGGATGTCCGTCAGAATATTCAACGCTAACCTGGCTCTTGCAATCCGGGCCTAAATACTTTAAAACCTTTGCCCTTCTTACGTCAGCGGTTTTCTTGACTAACTTATGCGCCAGCATAATGGGAAGCGGCATTAACTCGGGAGTCTCTCTGCAGGCATAGCCAACCATAAAACCCTGATCCCCTGCCCCTCCTTTATTAACGCCCTGAGCAATGTCAGGGGATTGGGTATGAATCGTATTAATAACCGCGCAGGTATGATAATCAAAACCGTATTTGGGATGGTCATAGCCTATCTCTTTTAAAATATTCCGTGTGAGGTTATGCACATCAACGAAACCCGTGGTGGTAATCTCGCCCCCGACAATCAAAAGCCCCATAGTAACGTACGTCTCGCAGGCAACCCTGCCGTAAGGGTCCTGGCGCAGAACGCAATCCAAAACTCCATCGGATATCTGGTCGCATACCTTATCCGGATGGCCTTCGCCTACTGATTCCGAAGTAAACAAATACCTGCGTTTTTCCATTTTTTCTCCTTAATGAGCCCCGCCGTTGGCGGGGCGAATTAACCCCCGCCGCTTTGTTTCGCTTTCGCTTCACAAAGCGAAACAGCGGGGGTTCATTTGAAACACCCTATCCGCCTCTTGGTAAACTTGCGGATCGCCTATATCATACCAGCGCTTTTTGAAAATAAAGCCGTAGACATCCTCTTTCCTGCTTAACCAGCTGATAAAACTTCCGCTTGAGTCATATTCGTTTCCGGGGTCATTCAGGTATTCCTGAAAATATCGTAATTTTTCTTTGGGGATGTAATAAATACAGGTAGCTATAAGTGAGGATTGCGGCTGCCTGGGCTTCTCGGTAAAGTCAACAATTTTGCCTGCGGGGCCTAATTTAACCACGCCGTATTTACGAGCCATCTGCTGCCTGCCCCCCGCCGAGGGGGGCCTGGCAATATCATATACCCCCACTATCGCTTTCGAGCGCTTGCTCTGGGCAAATTCCATAAAACCGCTTAAGCCGTCTTCAAATAAATTATCGCCTCCCAGGATAAGCGTATCCTCTAGAATAGTTTCCTTAGAAAGAGCAAAATGTATATCGCCGATTGCCCCCAGGCGGCCAGCTTCACTCCTTGTGCCGTCATTTAATATTTTTATCCGCGCGGCTGGCCTGTGGCTTTGGCTTCCAATAGCCAAACCACTGCCCTCTGGCTTGTGGCTGCGGCTATCGGAAGCCGCACCACTGCCCTCTGGCTTGTCCTCAATTTTTTTTGCCCATTCCTGAAATTGAGGAAAAAATTTATCATTGGTTACTACGACGATACCGGAAATTTCTTTTACTCTGGCTATTTTCTCAACAATATAATCAAGTATCGGCCTGCCGGCAACCGCTAACAGCGCCTTGGGATGTTTTTTAGTTAAGGGATACAGGCGCGTTCCATAACCGGCAGCCAGAATGAGCGCCTTCACCCCGCCCTTCCTCCTTATTTGCAAACTCCCCCGCCCTTTAGGAAGGGCGGGGTTCATAGAAATACAAACACATCCGAATAATCATATTTTAATGGATTATTCAGGAAATCAAGCTTCCCGGCTTCTTTGTAGAGCAGCGGATACATCGGGACCCCGGAAAGAAGGCCAAATTTTTTAATTTCTTTTGCCGGCTTAGCCATCCTGATCCTGGGAACCTTCTTGAAGTAGGGGTTAACTTCAAAGCGCTCGCCCAAACTATCTTCAAAAATATAATAGGCCGCGCCTCTTGCTTTTTCATATAACTCGTACTCCGATGAAAACTCAGCCGATACCCAGTTAGAGGTAACCAGATAGTCTCCCGTGATGTTGATAAGAATATGGCCGTAGCCGGGAGGGATGACAATCTTATCTCCT
>MHHA01000043.1 GCA_001805845.1 Omnitrophica WOR_2 bacterium RIFCSPLOWO2_12_FULL_46_30 | reverse complement strand
CTCGGACCTGGTGGTTACACTTAACCCGAAATTACTTTCGGAAGCGGACTATATCTTTGCCATAGCTTTTAGCATTAGGCAGCAGGTGCATAGTCTCTGAACCTTCCCCCGCTGCTTCGTTTTACGAAGCAAAACGGCGGGGGCTCGGCTGCTGATTACCCACGTTTCTACGTTAGGGCTTCCAGCAATTCTCCTGCAGTTTCAACCACAGTTTTCTGTGGAAGCTGCAAAACGTTTACAGCCACTCGCTCTACCAACTGAGCTAAGGGGGAATTGTAGACAATATATTACACGAAATAACTGATGAGTCAAATAAATTTTAGGAATAGCGGCGAGCAGGAACAATCCCTATATTATCTGCTCTTCCAGCTCCTTTATTTCACTGTTTAAACCGGAAATCAGCTTCTCTATTTCCTTTATCCGGCGGCCGTAGTCCCTGGCGGTGTTTTCGTCGCGGTAGATATGCGGATTGGATAAGGCGCGGGCCTTGGCGTAACTTTCAAGCTGGAGATTCTCCTTTTCTTTTTCCAGCTTACTTATCTTATCCCGTATGGCGGCATTGTGCGCCTTGCGCTTCTTTTCTTCTTCCTTGCGCTGCCTTTCTCTTTCTTTCTCTTTCTCCTTCTCCCCGTCAAGCTTAGGTTGTTTAGCGCTAAGTGGACGGGCCTCTTTTTCAGCGAAGGCTTCACCTTGAGCCTCTTTCTCCAGAT
Source organism: Omnitrophica WOR_2 bacterium RIFCSPLOWO2_12_FULL_46_30 (assembly GCA_001805845.1). Classification (GTDB taxonomy): domain Bacteria; phylum Omnitrophota; class Gorgyraeia; order Gygaellales; family UBA12090; genus 2-02-FULL-45-21. The sequence continues at coordinate 4,841 of MHHA01000043.1, read as the reverse complement.
AATAATCAAAATTCCCGGGAAATTTTCTTACCTGTGAATTCTTTACCTCAAAAACAACATTTGCCACCGAGCGCACAAAATAGATATCGTGGCTGATAAAGACAAGCGTTCCCTCATACTCAGTCAAGGTCTTAACCAATGCCTCAACCGCGTCAACGTCTAAGTGGGTGGTCGGCTCGTCCAATAAAAGAAAATTCGGAGGATTAATTAAAAGTTTGGCTAAGATGAGCCGGCTTTTTTCGCCTCCGGAAAGAACGTTTACCTTTTTATCTGCGTCATCTGCGCTAAATAAGAATGCTCCCAGAATAGTGCGGATGGTCTCCTCAGACATAAATCCCGGCGCGGCTGAATATGCCTCCTTAATAACCGTATTCTCAGGATGCAGCACATCCATACGCGTCTGGGAAAAGTAGCCGATATCTACATTGTGTCCAGCCGTGCGGGCGCCGCTATCAATATCAATAACTCCGGCCAGGATTTTTAAGAGCGTGGATTTTCCGGCTCCATTTTCTCCGGCTAAGACCGCCTTCTCGCCCTGAAAAATTTCAAAATCAAAATCCTGGTAGACCCGGATATCGCCGTAGGATTTGGAAATCTTCTCCAAACTCATTACCCGGTGGCCGCTGCGCTTAGTGGGCGGAAAATGAAAATTCCTGATGCTTTCCCTGCGGTCCTGCGGCACCGCTATCTCTTCCATCTTCTCCAGAACCCGCTTTTTTGCCCGTACCGACGCTGCCTTATTCGGCTGGGCATGGAAGCGGTCAACGAATCTTTGCAATTGCTCTCTTTTTTTCTCCTGCTCTTTAAACTGCTTTGATAAATAGATACGTTTTTCTTCCTTAATCCGTTCGTAATGCTCGTAGTTACCCTTAACCTTATACATAGCGCCATTTTCTAAGATCAAGCTGTAGTTGGTAACCTCATTCAGGAATGCCTTGTCGTGGGAAATAATAATAAAAGTGCCTTTAAAATCAGCCAAGTAACCCTTCAGCCAGATAGCGGCATTTAAATCCAGATAGTTTGTCGGCTCGTCCAGAAGCAGGAGGTCGTATTGATAGGTAAGCAGCTTTGCCAGCAGTGTGCGCATCTGCCAGCCGCCGCTCATCTGGGCTATGGGCCGGTTAAAATCCCTTTCTTTAAAACCAAGGCCGCTCAAAATCTTTTTTGCCTTATGCTCCAGCTCAAAATAACCCATCACCTCTAAGCTATGCAGGATTTCTCCGTAGCGGCTTGAGGCAGTGTCGTTCTTTTCCTCAAGCTCTTCTTTTTCATTCTTTAAGCGCATAATCCTTTCATCGCCTTCGGTAAGTTCAGCCAAAACAGTATGTTCAGATTCAAAACTTGACTCTTGCGCGAGATAACCGATGTGAATGTTTTTATTTACCTGCGCGCTTCCTGCCGACGGCTCTATCTCGCCTAAAATCAAGGCAAAAAGCGTGCTCTTTCCCGCGCCGTTGGGGCCGATAAGCCCAACCTTTTCCCCGCGGTTTATGCTCAAGGAAATATTCTCAAAAAGCAGCCTCCTGCCGTAACTTTTGGAAACATTACTAAAGGTAATCATAAGAGATAAGCGTTATATAGCCCGGCGGGATTCCATGGCCTTAGAAAGGGTGGCTGAGTCGGCGTATTCTAAATTTGAACCAACCGGCAGTCCCAGGCCAATGCGCGTTAGGCGCACCTCAAGGGGTTTCAGCAATCTGGTAAGATATAAAGCAGTGGTTTCGCCTTCGGTATCTGAGTCGGTAGCAATGATAACTTCCTGGGTCCCTTCCTCTTTTATGCGCTGGATGAGGCTGTCAATTTTAAGGTCAGCCGGGCCTTTGCCTTCTAAAGGAGCGATTGCGCCCAAGAGAACATGATACAAGCCGTTAAAGGTCCCGGTTTTTTCAATAGAGGTGACGTCATTGGGCCTTTCCACCACGCAAAGCAGTCCTCTGTTACGTTGGAGATTTAAACAAATAGGGCATTCCTCCTGCTCGCTGAGATTGTGGCACCTGCGGCAGAGGCGCACCCTCTCTCTTAGCTCGGATAATCTCTGGGAAAGCAAGGAGACCTCTTCTTTAGAGGAGTTATTCAGGAGATGGAAAACAATCCGTTCCGAGCTCCTCCTGCCGATGCCGGGAAGCTTTATTAATTCCTGAATCAATCTTTCTATGGTCGCCGGGTAACCCATATCAACCCTTCCTGACTATGCGTCCTTTAAAAGTATCCAGCGCTGATTTAAGCAAAGGATCCGCTGAATCATCCGATGGTTTTTGCGGCTCTGGCTCATCATTGGTAAGGATAAAATTTATTTTGATATCCTGCCCCAGAATCTCCGTCCAGAGCTTCTCAAGAAGCAGGTGGTTTTCCTTGCGCTCCAGCGCCTCGCGGTGAAAACTTGCCCGCCTGGGAAAGCCGATAGTCAAGACGCTGCCAACGGTCTTTGCCGGTTTGCCCTCTTCCAAGTAATGCGCGGCGGAGACCTTAACCCTGGTTATCTTTTCTATAAACTGTGGCCAGAGCTCTTTTATCTTTTCTAAGGCTAAAGTGAGTTCTTCTATGTGCATTTTTGAATGTTGCGCAGGCGCCGCATCAACTTTTGCCGTCGCTGTGTTGCTCTCTTGCGCATGCGCTTTATGCTCTTTAAGCGGAGGGCCTGCTTCAACCTTCTTTGCCGGGATATGCACGACGGACTCGGGAGTTTTTCCCTGCGCAGATAATTTCACCAGGGCAATCTCTAAAGGTATACGCAGGTTATCAATGCGCCTGCTCATTTCCTGGGCGTTCAATAAAGCGGTAAAGCCGGTTAAGATACTCTCAAGGGAAATCCCTTGAGATTGTTTAGCTATGCTCTGGCATACCTCCTGCGGCAGGTCAAGGAGCTTTTCGTGGTTTAGATTAGTAACCCTGGTAATCATCAAATTGCGGTAATGCTCAATCAAATTTAAAAGCAGCTGGTTCAGGTCTTTTCCCTGGTCAATCAGCTCATCTAAAAACTGCAAGACCCCGATGGTATCTTTTTTGATTATCTTATCCGCAAGCTCAAAGAGGTACTCCTGCTCCACTACGCCCAGAATCGAGTTGACATCCTTTAAATGGATATTCCCGCTGGTAAAGGAAACCAGCTCATCAAGCATTGACTCGGCATCCCGCAGGGAGCCGTCAGAGGCCTTGGCAATTGCCAGAAATACGTCCTCTGCGACATTCAATTTTTCAGAAAGAACTATCTTCTTTAACTGCTGGATAATCTGGATATTGGAGATACGCCTGAATTCAAGAGGCTGACAGCGCGACAAAATAGTTGAAGGCACTTTCTGAGGGTGGGTAGTGGCAAAGATAAATTTTACGTGCGCGGGCGGCTCTTCCAGCGTCTTCAGCAGGGCGTTAAATCCTTCGGAGGTAATCTGGTGCACCTCATCAATGATGTATATCTTAAATTTTCCGTGGACAGGAGAGAACTTGACGTTTTCCCTTAAGGTGCGGATATCGTCAATGCCGCGGTTGGAGGCGCCGTCAATCTCAATTACGTCTAAACTTCTTGCCTCGGTAATCTCAATGCAAGAGGAACATTTATTGCACGGCTCCAGGGGATGGCCGGTTTGGCAGTTTAATGCTTTGGCTAAGATGCGGGCGGCTGAGGTCTTACCTACGCCGCGCGGCCCGGCGAAGATATAGGCGTGGGCAAGGCGGCCGGATACAATGGCGTTCTTCAATGTCTTAACCACTTGCTCCTGGCCAACAACATCATCAAAGTTCTGCGGGCGCCATTTGCGGGCAAAAACTATATAAGACATATTAGATACTAAAAGGATTCAAATTTTTAAGTTAGAATTTATAAGAGGCGCTTAATTCAAAAGTATCGCAGTCATCGGAATGTATGCGGTCGCGATGGCGCCAATCTAAATTTAACTCTGCTTCCTTAGCAAGCGGAATAAGCAGCCCCGCTATTGATTCTACGCGGGTCCCCCGCCCCAGACGGAAATCGTAAGTATATTCGCCGGAGATATATCCTTTAAGAAGAGCTTTGCCGGGAATCAGCCGGCGGCTTAAAGTTACTATGCTCACTGCTTCAAACATATTAATATTTTTAATCACTCCCCGGTTATAAACCGGCTCCGAGCGCCAAACCTGGCGAAACTGCTGGCCAAGATAAAAAAAATCCCTCCAGTCCAACCCAAGCTCCAGGCCCGTAGAAACCCTTTCTCTTTTGCGGCGCTTGACGCTATGCCTTGCCTCCAGAAAAGGCACTGCCCTCAGGCTCACCCTTTCAGCGGCCCTGGAATTAATTTCCTTGATAAAAAACGCCTCTAAGCGGTTGGCGTAAAAATTTTCATCCGCATGGCGGATATCGTCATTAAAAATGATGGTATAGCGCATAGGCGGTTTCCCGCCCGCGGCAAAGGCGGCTGAGCAAAGAAACGGCGCAACAACCAGACCGAGCATTACTTTCTTAAATACCATACACTCTCATTCTTGATTTTACCACAAAATAGAAATAATTAAACCTTAATCTACCTATTCCGGTAATGGGTGTATTTGTGCGCCTTGCCCCTTACTAGATGGACAGGATATTTCCGGGAGCTCTTTTCTAATTTGCGCAAGATACAGCTTTCAAGGCCGATATCAAAGAGATTGCAGAAATCAAGCAGGTATATGGCGATATCCGCGAGCTCGTCTTCAATTTCCGCGCGCTTCTTCTTATCTTTTAATAGCTTTTTTGACTCAGCAATGGTCAACCACTGAAAATGCTCCATCAACTCCGCGGCCTCAATGGCAATAGACATACTGATATTCTTGGGCGAATGATACTTCTCCCAGTCTCTTTCTCTGATAAATTTCCCGATTTCTTTTTTGATTTG
>MHHA01000042.1 GCA_001805845.1 Omnitrophica WOR_2 bacterium RIFCSPLOWO2_12_FULL_46_30 | reverse complement strand
AACGAAACAAAACGGCAGGGGCTCATTTAAGCCACGGAGAAAGGTAATGCGGATAACCAATGGCAATTGCCAACCTCAAGGGAGATGAATTCAGCGAGCGGGAAAAGCGCAACCTGGCTATCCTTGAGACATTAAGGCGTTTTGGCCCCATAACCCGGCCAGAAATTTCCCGCGCCTTAGGATTAAATATAGTTACCGTCTCTAATTACATTGAAGAATTCATCAATAAGAGCCTGGTCTTTGAAAAAGAATTTGATATCTCTGAGGGCGGAAGGCGGCCCATACTTTTAGATGTTAACCCTGACAGCGGCTTGGTTATCGGCGTAGGGGTAAATCTTTTAAACATTGTTGGGGCGCTGGTGGACTTAAAGGGGAGAATTGTTGCGCGCAGCTCGCTTGAGCGTAAAGATGTCGGGGTTAAAAATGTGGTCAACTACATTATTGAAGCGATTGCCCAGACCTTAAATAAATCCAGGGAAAGCCATGGAAAGATCAAAGGCATAGGTATTGGTATTGCCGGGATAGTCAATAAGAAGGACGGTTCTGTGCGCTGGCCGGAGAAGGTGGGCAATCATTATGACTATGCCTCGGTATTCGTTCCTTTAAAGAATATCGTTGAGCGGGAATTCGGGTATCCGGTTTTGCTTGAAAATGACGCCACCGCTGCCTGCTTTGGCGAACAATGGCTGGATCTGGAACCGGGAATCAAAAATGTAATTTATATGTTTTCCGGAGTCGGCTGCGGGATTATGATTAACGGAGAGATATATACCGGCGCAAGCGGTTCAGCCGGAGAGGTTTCCATTTATAATCCTAAAGAAGACGCGCCTTTTACCTGCCCTGCAGGCAGCCCATGTTTTCTAAAGCGCTGGGAGATAGATTTCGGAATGATTAATGAGGCGCGGGCAAGAATTACCCAGTCCCGGGATCCAGAGAGTATAGCCAGGAGACTTTTGGAACTTTGCGAGAGTTCTCCCGAAAAGATAAATTTAAAACATATATTTCAGGCAGCAAAAGAAAACGACCCCTTAGCGGCTGAACTTTTAGATAGAGCGGCAAAACAATTAGGGATAAAGTTAGCCTTCTTAGTTAATCTTCTCAATCCCGAAGCAGTGATTATCGGAGGCGGATTAGAGGAGGCAGGAGAAATATTCCTGAATACGGTCAGGTCTACCGTAAATGGCTGGGCTTTTGAGGAAATGGCTTCAAGCGCAAGGATAGTTTATTCAACGTTAGGCGAAAATTCGGTGAGCTTAGGCGCGGCAAGCCTGGTTATGCGCCAGGTATTCAGCCAGATATAAAATTAAAACAGTCCTCCCGTCAACAAAGCGCTTCGCTGATTTCTGCGAAATCCGCTTCGCAGTTGACGGGATTAATTCGCAGACGCTTCGCTATAACTTAGGTCGCACTTCGTGCGACGTAAGTTCTCTGCTCATTAAGGAGGAGGATGGATGGATAAGAGGATGAAGCTCATTGCCATCATTTTGGGTGTTATTAGTTTAACCGCCGCAATTATCGCTTTTTCTTATATTACGAGATACAGTTCTTTAATGCGCGACTTCCAGGAATTGCAAAAAGAAAAACAGGCCCTGCGCGCTGAAAACGGGGCCTTAACTAAGAAGACAGCCAAAGCTGAAGAAGAGGCAAACGGCCTGCGCGAGGCGCAGAAGGCTCTCAAGAAAGAGTTAGAGCGCCTTGCCTCTGAGCGCCTTGAATTGCAAAACAAACATAACCTGCTTCAAGAGGAAAGGGATAAGTTGATGGAAAGGTTACAGCAGTCCTTGGCCGGCGCTTCGGCCTCAACCGCCGCTACAACAACAGTTAGCGCAGCGCCTTCTGGCGCTGATGAATATTGGGCTGGCGTCTTGAAAGAGAAGGAAAATTTAGAATTGCAACTGTCTAATTTAAAAGACACCCTGAAGAATAATCAAATAAAGGCAAATGAGCTTACCGGGGAAAAATTAACCTTTGATTTGGAAATTCAGAAATTAACCAAAGAAAAAACTGATATCCAGCGCCAGTTAGAATATAATGAAAAGCTCTCAGACAGCATATCGTTGCAATTAGTCAGGGAAAAAGAAGACAAGCGTAAGATTCAAAAGCAGGCAAGCCTGATGAAAGAAGAAAATTACGCTCTTCGCAGCCGCCTGAAGGATATGATGAATACCGCTATCTCCCTGGAGAAAAAGCTTAAGGAAACCGAAGACAAACGTATGGAGTTGTATAACCGCCTCAACCAGATGGACCAGCTCTTAGAGGATAGGCTATCCGAGGTATTAGAGACAAAGCAGAATTTAGGCGAGCTCAAAAAAGGATTAACGCCTTCCACTCAATCAGCCGTTGAGCTTCCTCCCATCGTAGTGCCAAGCGCCGCAGGTCCGCCGCCTGCGGCAAAGGAAGCGGATTCCGGGAGAATCGTCAGCATCAATAAAGAGAAGGGCTTTGTAATCTTTGATATGGGCCAGGCGCAGGGAATTTATCCCGGCCAGGCCTTAGCCGTTTATCAGGATTCACAGCAGATAGCCGCGGTTGAGGTTATCCAGGTAAGGCCTAATGTGAGCGCCGCTGACATCAAAGAGAAAACAGCCCAGATAAAGGTAGGTGATGTGGTTAGGTAAGCTAAAAAAGGCAGTTTAGCATGAGCGCAGGGAAAATCAGCATCGCAGATGTAGCAAAAGCAGCGGGAGTCTCCATCGCCACTGTCTCCCGCGTGATCAATAAAGCCCCCACGGTAAACAGTGCCAACCGCAAAAAAGTTGAAGAAGTTATCCGCAAGTTAAAATTTACACCTTCACCATTCGCCCAGGCATTAGCCAGGGGGCGGACAAATTCCGTAGCCCTGGTCATCCCCCGCTACGAAGGTATTTTTTACTCTTTCTACGCTTTAGAGCTTATCCGGGGAATTGGCACCTTATGCGATTGCTTAAAGCTGGATCTCCTTCTGCATTTAACTGACGGCCGGGACGTTTTAAATGCCAAATCAGCTGCGGGGATAATTTTTGCAGATATAATCGCAAACCGCGCGCAATTGGAATGGGCTTTGAAAGAAAACATTCCCACCGTGGTGGTCAACAATCTGGTTGAGGACTTAGATGTCAGCTGCATTGCGATAGATAATCTGCATGGGGCATTTGATGCGGTCAATTATTTTATCAGCTTAGGCCATAGAAGGATAGCCCATATAGCCGGAGACCTCATCAGCCAGGCCGCATCCATGCGCCTTGAAGGTTACAGGCGGGCCTTAGCAGAAAACAAGCTCAAGGAAATACCGGAATACATTGTCAGGACTGATTACTCCCGGGGACAGGCGCGTCAGGCAACAGAGAAGCTCTTAAGTTTAAAGGCCCCTCCGACAGCCATTTTTATTGCTTCTGATACGATGGCGCTTGAGGCAGTTACCGTAATTATGGAAAAAGGAAAAAAAGTGCCTGATGATATCTCAATTATCGGTTTTGATGATAATCCCGCAAGCCTCTATGGAGCAGTTGCCCTTACCACCGTAAGGCAGCCGCTGATTAAAATGGCAGAAGAAGGAATTAAGGAATTACATAGTCTGATTAAAGGAAAAAAAGACCTGCGCAAGGTCGCCTTACCTGCGGAGCTTGTGGTCAGGGATTCTTGCCGGGCGATTGAGCAGGGCTAAATTGAATACCCCTCTCCATTTAAATAGATTTCTGGCCACCGGCGTCGGCAGCCTTCCTCATACCTCGCCCTATGAAGCCTGCGATTTGGTTTTTCGCTATTTCAAAGACGATATTCCCTTCTGGCCGCAGCTGCCCAAAAGAGATTTTAAAGAGAATATGTATGTGCAATTTGCCCAGGGCCTGCCCGGCGTAGTTATTGACGAGGCGGAAAAGAAAATATATATTAACACCGCTCAGGATAATTACGCTGGAGAATTAGAGGCAGCCTATGAGCATTATCTGGCTTCGGATTTAGATTATTTTACAGTAAGTCCGGACTACGCAGCCGGCTTCTATGAATTCATAAAGCGCATCAAGGGGATGAGTTTTGCCTTCCTCAAAGGCCAGATTATCGGCCCGGTAAGTTTTGGCCTGACCGTCACCGACCAGAATAAAAAAGCAATTATCTACGAGCAGGAGTTCCGCGATTGCTTGGTAAAGGCGCTGGGGATGAAAGCCAGATGGCAGGTGAGGAAATTACAAGAGGCGATAGGCGATGGACAGGGCCCGCAAAAAAAACCGCAAGTTATTATTTTTATTGATGAACCATATCTGGTTTCTGTCGGCTCAAGTTTCTTTAACATCAAAATAGAAGATGTAGTTACGATGACGAACGATTGTATTGAAGCAATCCATAGCGAAGGCGCATTTGCCGGGATTCATTGCTGCGGCAATACTGACTGGGGCATTGTTCTAAAAACCAATATTGATATCCTGAATTTTGATGCCTATAATTATCTGGAAACCATTTTTCTCTACCCCAAAGAGCTGGATAGTTTCTTGCAAAGAAACGGCATTCTTGCCTGGGGGATTGTTCCTACGCATTCAAGAGAAGGCCTGCCTGCAATTGACAGCTTGCTGAAAAAAATGGCTCCAGGGGGGGCTTTCAGGCAAAGGTTTTCTCTTATAAGCCCTGCCTGCGGCTTAAGCGGCGCCCCCTTAGAAAGGGTTGAGGAGATACTGGCTCTAACCGTAAGATTAACCCGCTCACTATAAATTGTAGCAATAACAGATTAAGTATACAACATATAGTATTCTCTTGACAATGGCTTCTGGTTTGTTATAATAGAAACCCCCGAGAAGATCTAGAAGAAATACCAGGCGAATGGAGGAAGACCTATGGCAGTAAAACTTTCTGAGAACGCGCTCAAGGTTTTGGAAAGGCGCTATCTAAAAAAGGATAAGGAGGGCAGGGTCGTTGAGACGCCGGATGAGCTTTTCCGGCGGGTTGCTAAAACCATCGCCTCAAGCGATAAGGCATATGGCAGAAACGAGGCCCAGGTCAGGGAATTAGAAAACAGGTTCTATGAGATGCTGGGTAATTTGGAGTTTATGCCCAATTCGCCTACCCTGATGAATGCCGGAAGGGAGCTGTCGCAGCTATCTGCCTGCTTTGTGCTCCCCATAGAGGATTCAATGGAATCTATTTTTGAAAGCCTCAAAGCCACGGCTATGATCCATAAGTCCGGCGGAGGGACGGGGTTTTCCTTTTCCCGATTAAGGGCAAAAAACAGCGTGGTCCTTTCCACCGGCGGAATTGCCTCAGGCCCGGTTTCCTTTATGAAGGTCTACGATGCCGCAACCCAGGCGGTAAAGCAGGGCGGAACCCGCCGGGGCGCGAATATGGGTATCTTAAGAATAGACCATCCGGATATACTAGAGTTTATCCAATGCAAGGATTCGGATAAAGACATCACCAATTTTAATATCTCAGTGAGCGTCACTGAGAATTTTATGCAGAAGCTTGAGAAGGGCGAGGATTATGATTTGATTGATCCGCATACTAAGAAGCCGGTGAAGCGCCTGAATACAAAACTTGTCTTTGCCTTGATTGTGAAACAGGCGCATAAGAACGGCGAGCCGGGGGTAATTTTTATTGACCGGATGAACCAATTTAATCCCACGCCAAAATTGGGAAGTTATGAATCTACAAATCCATGCGGAGAGCAGGTGCTTTTGCCTTACGAAAGTTGTAACCTGGGCTCCATAAATTTAGACAAGATGTTTAAAGAAGCAGGCGATGGCTATGAGATTGATTGGGATAAATTAAGGGCGGTGGTTCATCTGGCAGTTCATTTTTTAGACAATGTCATTGATGTGAATAAGTATCCGCTCCGGGAGATTGAGCGGATGACCCGTTTAAACCGCAAAGTCGGATTAGGGGTAATGGGCTGGGCAAGCCTGTTGTGCCGCTTAAGCATTCCCTATAATTCAGAAGAGGCCATTGCCCTGGCCGAGAAGGTAATGGTTTTTATTTTACAAGAGGCAAGAAAAGAATCTGAAGAGCTGGCAGGATATAAAGGAGTTTTCCCTGCCTTTAAAGGAAGTATCCACGATAAACCCGGTGGGCCAAAATTGCGCAATGCCACCCTAACCACCATTGCCCCTACCGGCACAATCAGCATCATTGCCGGCCCCTGCTCTTCAGGGATTGAGCCGCTTTTTGCCATTTCCTATTATCGGATGGTAATGGACCAGGACAAATTGATTGAGGTTGACCCGGTTTTTGAGGAGGTAGCTAAGAAAAGAGGTTTTTATTCCAGGGAGTTAATGGCTAAGATTGCCGAGGACGGCTGTATTCAGAAGGTAGGCGAGATACCCGAAGACATCAAGAGGTTATTTGTGGTGGCCCACGATATATCTAGCCAGTGGCATATCAAGATGCAGGCCGTATTCCAGAAATGCACGGATAACGCGGTCTCTAAGACAATAAATCTGCCCAACGAAGCCACCCCTGATGATGTGGCGCAGGCATATCTTTTGGCTTATAAGCTGGGCTGTAAAGGGGTAACCATTTATCGCGATAGGAGCCGCGAAGAACAGGTTTTAAATATTGAACGTAAAGACACTGAAAAAAAAACTGCGGGACAGGAGATAAAGAAGCCTGAGGCAATAGAAAAGATTGCTCCGCGGCCAAGGCCTGAGGTAGTTACCGGAACCACGACTAAAGTCGCCACCGGCTGCGGGAATCTTTACGTAACCATAAATTCTGATGAAGAGGGTATGCCTTTTGAGGTCTTTACCCAGATGGGCAAGGCCGGCGGCTGCGCCGCCAGCCAGCTTGAGGCCATCGGCCGTTTGGTATCCCTGGCTTTTCGCTCGGGAATTGAGGTGAAGAGCATCATTGAGCAGTTACGCAATATCCGCTGCCCCTCGCCATCGTGGGAGAAGGGGGTGCGGATTTTCTCCTGTGCTGATGCCATAGCCAGGGTAGTAGAAAAAAGGTTACTGAATTTAGGCGCGCTGGATAAGCCAGAGGGCAATGGTGCGGCTTCCACTAGCCGCAGCCATAAGCCAGGGGAGGCCTCTTCAAAACTTACTAAAGCCGAGGAGTATTTAGTAGAAAAGAATGTTACCTCTAATATAATCGGTGTCTGCCCTGACTGCGGAGGAGCGTTGCGCCATGAAGAGGGCTGTGTCAAGTGCCAGGCCTGCGGGTATTCTAAGTGTTAAACACAGATTCTTGAAAACAGATTACACAGATAGAAATTTATGAAAAAAATATTTTATATTGTCCTTGATGGTTTGGGGGATTTGCCGATAAAAGAGCTTGGCGATAAGACGCCATTAGAGTCTGCGCTTACCCCGAATATGGATAAGCTTGCGCAAAAAGGAAAAACAGGCGTAGTTTATCCGGTGGAAAAGGGAATTGCCCCGGAATCAGACGTTGCGGTTATCTGCCTCTTGGGCTATGATGCCCATAAATATTATACCGGAAGAGGGCCTTTGGAATCCTATGCTGAAGGCTTATCAGTCCACGACGGAGATTTGGCCTTGAGGGTTAATTTTGCTACCGTAGCAGAGGACGGTGAAACCATTATTGACCGCCGGGTGGGTAGAAATTTGACTACTGAAGAAGCAGCTGCCTTAAGCCGCGAAATAAATTCCAAAGTAATCCTGAGCTCGGCGACTTTTGAGTTTAAAAATACCATCGGCCATCGGGGAGTATTAGTCATCCGCGGACAGCGGGAGCGGCTTCGCGGATGGATTACCAATACCGACCCGGCCTATGGCAGGGAAGGGGTTTTTGGAGTTGCCTTAGAAAAATTCCCGAATACAATTTTAGCATCAAAGCCGGTCGGGGGTTATGAATTTGACTCAGGCGCGCTTGAGGCGGCAAAACTACTCAATGAATTTACCGAGAAGGCGCATCAGCTTTTGCAGGCGGCAAAGGTAAATCAAAGGAGAGTTCAAGAAAAAAAGATGCCGGCTAACGCCATTGTTTCAAGAGACGCAGGGGATCATTTGCCAAAGTTCCCCTCGATAAAAGAAAGCCGCGGCTTAAAACTCGGCTCATTTGTCGAGATGCCGGTGGAAAAGGGAATTGCTCTTTTAACCGGAATTGAGGTAGTTGAGATTCCTCAATCAAGCGGAAAGCCGGAAGTAGATTATCCTTTGTGGGCAGAGACCGCGCTTAAGAAAATTCATGACTTTGACGGCTTATATATCCATATCAAGGGCCCTGACGAGCCTGCTCACGACGGAAACTTTAACAAAAAGAAAGAATCCATTGAGGCAATAGATAAATTTTTCTTCGGCAATCTCCTTCCTAAGATTAAGCTAAGTGAGGTTATTATTGCCGTAACCGCAGACCATTCCACCCCCTGCAAACTTAAAGCCCATTCTGCCGACCCGGTTCCTTTCTTAGTTGCCGGAGGCGCCATCAAGCCAGACGGCTCAATGAGTTTCTCCGAGAAGACCGCTAAACTCGGCTCATTAGGTGAAATCGGCGGCCAGGACGTGCTCCCTCTCCTTGTAAAGTTAGCCCAAGAGTAGCATAATTAAGCCTAGAGTGCAAAGCGAAAAGCGAAAAACCAAAACGTAAAACTTAAAGTTTTCTTTTACCTTTTTCGTTTTTAAGTTTTCCACTTTGTGCTTTCCGCTTTACGCTACAAGATGTTTATATGAATAAATATGATGTGATAGTTATCGGCGCAGGGCATGCGGGAATTGAGGCGAGTTTGGCCGCCAGCAGGATGGGCTGTCCGACTTTGCTGGTAACTATGCGTTATGACACCATCGGCCATATGAGCTGTAATCCGGCCATCGGCGGAGTGGGCAAGGGCCAATTGGTTAAAGAAATTGATGCCTTAGGCGGAGAAATGGCAAAGGCCGCAGATGCCTGCGGCATCCAATTTCGCATCTTAAACAGCTCAAAAGGCCCGGCGGTGCAGTCATCTCGCGCTCAAGAAGATAGGCACAGATATAAGGCCTATATGCAGAAGGCGCTCAGGGCCCGCAAGAACCTGTTAGTCAAAGAAGGTACGGTTGCAGGGCTCATCGTAAAAGATGGGGCCGCCTGCGGTATAGGGCTGCATAATGGCGATTGTTTTTACGGCAAAACCATAGTGGTTACTCCCGGGACATTCTTAAACGGCTTAATCCACATCGGCCTGGAACATACGCCGGGAGGAAGAATAGGCGAGCCCCCGTCGCTAGGCCTGGCAAATTCACTTCAAGATTTAGGGTTTAATATCCTGCGCTTTAAAACCGGAACCTGCGCCCGCTTAGATGGCCGGAGCATAAACTTTAAGAAACTAGAGGTTCAGGAAGGCGATAGAGAGCCAAGGCCTTTTTCTTTTTTGACTAAAAAGCTTAAACTTAGACAAGTTCCCTGCCACATAACCTATACCAATAAAAAGACCCATGAAATCATCCGCTTGGGCCTCGGCCGTTCGCCGCTTTATACCGGGAAAATCAAAGCCGCCGGCGTGCGCTATTGCCCCTCAATTGAGGATAAAATCGTTAAGTTTGCCGATAAAGAGCGCCATCAGATATTCTTAGAGCCGGAAGGCCTGAAGACCATTGAGTATTATCCTAATGGCATCTCCACGAGTTTGCCGGTAGATATCCAATTAGAGATGTTGCATTCAATAGAGGGTTTAGAATACGCGGAAATTACCAGGCCCGGATACGGCATTGAGCACGATGTGGTTGACCCTTTAGAGCTATATCCTACCTTAGAGGCCAAACGCGTCAGAAACTTATATCTGGCAGGTCAAATCAACGGCACAACCGGATATGAAGAGGCGGCTTCTCTGGGTTTGCTTGCCGGGATAAATGCCGCCTTGAGAGTTAAAGACAGACAGCCCCTTGTCTTAGACCGCTCAACCAGCTACATCGGAGTGCTCATTGACGACCTCACCACCAAAGGAACCAATGAACCGTACCGGATGTTTACCTCCCGGGTGGAATACCGCCTGACTATCCGCGAGGATAACGCGGACTTGAGGCTGCGTAAGATTGGCCGTGAGGCGGGATTAGTCAAAGAGAGTGATTTTAAAAAGACACAAAAGAAAGAAAAGGCAATAGACGAGGGAATCTCCTATTTAAGAAAAACAAAAATTTTAGCAACGAAAGAGATCAACCAAACCCTGGGGCAGCTTGAGACCGCGCCGATAAATAAAAGAATAACCCTTGAAGAATTGCTGAAGCGCCCGGAAATAGATATAAAAACCTTACAAAGTTTTGATGATTTTAAATTTCCCAAGGATGTATCCCGGCAGATTGAGATTGAGGTTAAATATGCCGGCTTTATCCAGCGCCAGTTAGCGGAAGTAGAGCGCTTTAAGCATCTGGAAAAAATAAAACTCACCGCTAATTTTGATTATTCCTCAATTCCCGGTCTTTCCCGGGAGATAAAAGAGAAGTTGGATAAAGGTAAGCCCCTGAATTTAGGCCAGGCCTCTCGTATCTCG
>MHHA01000041.1 GCA_001805845.1 Omnitrophica WOR_2 bacterium RIFCSPLOWO2_12_FULL_46_30 | reverse complement strand
AAAAGAGGGTGCAACCCCGACGCAAAGCTCGGGGTTTTTTATTTTATAGGTGCGAATTATGACCAGAGTAATCCTCATCCGTCACGGCCAGACAAGCTGGAATGTCAAGAAAAGATACTGCGGCCTTACTGATTTGGGTCTCAATGCTGAGGGCAGAAGGCAGGCTGCGAAATTGAGCCAAAGGCTTAGAGAAGAACTTATTCACAAGATTTATTCCAGCGATAGGAAGCGCGCTCTGCAATCCGCGGAAATAATCTTTAAGGGAGCAAGAATAGAAAAGGAGGGGGATTTAAGGGAAATGAGTTTCGGTATTTTTGAAGGCCAAAGCTTTGAAGAAATTTTAAGAAAACATCCTTTACTTTATAAAAAATGGCTTAAGCGTCCCTTCAAAGTTACTATACCCGGCGGCGAGAGCCCGATGGATTTTAAAAAGAGAATAATGAGGGTCTTTAAGAAAATCACCCTGCATAATAAAGGTAAAACGGTGGCGATGGTCTGTCACGGCGGGACAATCAGCGTAATTTTAAATCACATCTTAAAGTCGGAAGATTTTTGGAAGCAGATACCGGCATCTGCCAGTTTGAATATAATTGAATATAAAGATAGCAAGGTAAAGATAAAATTATTTAATGATACTTCGCACTTGCCCCGTTAGAAACTACGGCGCAACCGAAAAGAAAGAGTTTTCTAACGGGGCTTAGATGGGTAAGATTGTTTTCATTATAGGCGGCTCAAGAAGCGGAAAAAGCAGTTTTGCCCTACAGAGGGCAAAAGAAAAAAAAGGCAGAGTAGCTTTTATCGCTACCTGCAGCCCCCGCGATAGAGAAATGCAAATACGGGTTGCCCTGCACAGAAAGAATCGCCCGCGCCATTGGAAGACCTTTGAGTTTCCCGAAGATATAACTGCCTTGATAAATAAAATCGGCTCAAAATTTGAAATGCTTATCGTGGATTGCCTCACTTTGTTAATATCAGGCCTTATGGAAAGAAAGTATAAAGAAAGCGCCATCAAAAATAAAATTGAGGAAATGCTTAAGGCATTAAAAAAGTGTCCGAGCGACGCAATTCTTGTCTCTAACGAAGTCGGCCTGGGGATAGTTCCGCAAAACAAATTAGCCAGGGATTTCCGGGATATCGCGGGCAGGGTGAATCAGATGGCAGCGAAAGCTTCAGATGAAGCATTTTTTTTAGTTTCAGGCATACCATGGAGGATTAAATAAATGAAAAGATTAAAAGAGACGCTAAAAGGAATAAGCGAAATTGATTATGCGCTTATGGAGAAGGCGCAAAATCGGCTGGATAATCTTACCAAGCCGAAGGCGAGCTTAGGGCGCCTTGAGGAATTGGCAAAACAGGTAGCGGCGATTACGAGAAATCAAAAACCTCTCATAAAAAATAAAGTTATTTTTACGCTCGCTGCCGACCACGGCGTTGCCGATGAGGGGGTAAGCGCGTATCCAAAAGAGGTTACCGCGCAAATGGTCTATAATTTTTTAAGGGGCGGCGCAGGTATAAACGTGTTAGCCAGGCATGTCGGCGCGCGGGTTATCGTTGTGGATATGGGGGTGGGCGCTCGGCTTGAAATGCAAAAGTCAGAAGCCAAAAATTTTAAAAATATGAAAATTGCTTACGGCACTAAGAATATGGCGCAGGGGCCGGCGATGACCCGGCGGCAGGCAATAAAATCCATTGAAAATGGCATCCGGGTATTTGAGGAGTTTGGGAAAAAAATAGATATCGCGGCCACCGGAGATATGGGCATAGCTAACACCACTGCTTCAAGCGCAATCACCGCGGTAATAACAGGCAGGCCGGTAAAAGAGGTTACCGGTAGAGGCACAGGCATTGATAGCCGCGCCCTGAGCCATAAAATAGAGGTAATTAAAAAGGCCTTAGCGCTGAATAGGCCAAACCCCGAAGACGCGCTTGATGTTTTGGCTAAGGTGGGCGGTTTTGAAATAGGAGGTATTGCGGGAATAATCCTGGCAGCTGCAAAGAGGAGAGTTCCCGTAGTCATTGATGGCTTTATCTCCGCAGCGGGGGCATTAATTGCCCATCGCTTAGAGCCGAGGGTAAAAAACTACATTATCGCCGGACACTGCTCGGTTGAAAAAGGGCATAAGATTGCGCTTGAGTATTTGGGGCTTAAGCCGCTTTTGAATTTAGATTTACGGTTAGGAGAAGGTACAGGCGCGGCCCTGGCTATGGGTATTGTTGAGGCGTCGGTTAAGATTTTGACCCAGATGGCTACCTTTCAAAGCGCCGCGGTTTCTCATGGCACGGATAGGAAAGTATAAAATACTTTCCTATACAATCCCCCCTGATTCGTTTTGCATTCGCAAAAGCGAATCAAAACTGGGGGGACTGCGAAAAATCTGTCAAAGTTTCTGCCCCGAAGGCCAGATTTTTCTTGAAAAATTTAAGCGGTGAACCCCGTTAGAAACTGCGGGGCAAACAAAAAAAGATAAAATGGTTTCTAACGGGGTGAAAAGATTTTTACTTGCCTTACAGTTTTTGACTATACTGCCCGTCAGAATTAAAGCTAAGTTTAATGAGGATGACTTCGGCGCTTCTCTCATATACTTTCCTCTGGTTGGCTTGCTGCTCGGGCTTTTCTTGTGCGGGTGTTTTTTTCTTTTTTCTTTCCTGCCGGATGCCGTCAGGGCGGCGCTGATTTTGCTCATTTCTATCGTGATTAGCGGCGGAATCCACTTAGACGGCTTCGCGGATACCTGCGATGCTTTTTACGGCCATAAACCTAAAGAAAAGATTCTGGAAATAATGCGGGACAGCCATATCGGAACAATGGCGGTAATCGGGCTGTGCGCCCTGTTGCTCCTGAAATTTAGCCTGCTAGCCAGTATACCCGCCGGATATTTGTGGAAGCTTTTAATTCTTACGCCGATATTTTCCCGCTACTGCCAGGTAATTGCCTGCGTTTCTTGCGGCTATGCGCGCAATGATGGAAAGGCAAAATATTTCGTAGAATATGCGGGCAGGAAGGAATTCTTTATCGCCACGGTATTTACCGTGCTCTTTTCGCTTTTGCTGATGAAGCTCAAAGGGGTGAGCTTGCTTGCGCTCTGCCTATTTTTTGCCTGGTTATTTATAATGCAGATAAAAAGAAGAATTGGCGGGATGACCGGGGATACCATAGGAGCGATAAGCGAGGCCGCTGAAGTGGTTGTGCTTTTATTTGGCTTGTTCTTGATATGATGAATAGGGCTCACGGCGGAAATATCTGGCCGTATCTTAACAATTCAGGAATCATTGATTTTAGCGCCAGTATCAATCCCTTATCCCTGCCTCCGGCCGTAAAAGGAATCATCGCAAGAAATATTGATAAGTTGAGCCATTATCCCGACCCTGAGTCAAAAGGCCTAAAGATTGCCCTGGCAAAAGAATGCAATCTCTCTACAGCTAATTTGCTCATCGGAAACGGTTCCATAGAGCTTATCTATTTAATCCTGCAAGCTCTCAAACCCGCAAAGGTCCTGATTCCCCGGCCAACCTTTAGTGAATACGAATTCGCCAGCAGAATAAACGGGGCGTGCATACTTTCCGTAAGGGCAAAAGAAAATGAGGATTTTAGAATTGATTTATCGCGGCTTAAGAAGCTTATCCCGCGGGCAGAATTGGTCTTTCTCTGCAATCCCAATAACCCTACCGGCGCATTATTGCCGGCTCTTGAGGTTTTGTCATTGCTTAATCTATGCAGAAAGCATAAGGCGATTCTCATAGTTGATGAAGTGTTTATGGATTTTGTGCCGGCAGCGCAAAAGCAGACCCTCATTTCTGAAGCGAGCAAGGATAAAAATCTCTTAGTATTAAAATCACTGACCAAGTTTTTTGCCCTTGCAGGATTAAGGCTGGGGTATCTTATCGGCCATGCCAGGGTAATAGATAGGATATCCGGATTCCGGCATCCCTGGAATGTAAATTCATTAGCCCAGCTCGCAGGGGAGGAAGCGCTAAAGGATAAAAAGTATATAAAACAGACAGGAGAGTTTATGCGTAAGGAAAGAGCATATCTATTTGATAAGCTGACCGGGATTAAAGGTTTAAAGGTTTTTCCTGCAGCAGCAAATTTTTTCCTCTGCAAATTAGAGAACGCCAGGGTCAGCGATGCGCACGATTTAAGCAAGAAACTTATCAAGCGCGGGATGCTTATCCGCAACTGCTATAATTTCAGAGGACTGAATAATAAGTTTTTCCGGCTCGCCGTGAGAAAAAGAAAAGAAAACAACAGATTAATCATTGCGCTCAAGGGGATTATTTAAGTGAGGCGGGCTAAGGCAATACAGGTCTGTGGCACAGGCTCAGGCGTGGGCAAAAGCGTGATTGTCAGCGGGCTGTGCCGGATTTTCCTGCAGGACGGCTATAAGGTCTGCCCGTTTAAGGCCCAGAATATGGCTTTAAATTCTTTTGTCACTCAAGAGGAGGGTGAAATCGGCAGGGCCCAGGCGGTCCAGGCCCAGGCCTGCCGGATAGAGCCGACAGCGGATATGAATCCCGTCTTAATCAAACCATCAAGCGATTGCGGCGCGCAGATAATCGTGCGCGGAAAGCCGATAGGAAATATGAATGTTAGGACCTATACCCTCTATAAGGAAAAATTAAAAGAGGTGGTCAGGAAATCTTATAAAAGGTTAGCCGCTGAATACGAGCTGGTGGTGATTGAGGGAGCGGGCAGCCCGGCAGAAATAAATTTGAAGTCGCACGATATCGTGAATATGCAAATGGCAGCATATGCCGGGGCGCCGGTGATTTTGGTAGGCGATATTGATAAAGGCGGTGTTTTTGCCTGGCTGGTGGGAACGCTTGCCTTGCTATCCCTAAAAGAGAGAAGGATGGTCAAGGGAATTATCATAAACAAATTCCGGGGAGATAAAAGCCTGCTTAAAGGGGGAATAGATTTTTTAGAAAGGCGCACCGGCATTAAGGTTTTAGGCGTCCTGCCGTATTTCAGGGATATAAGAATACCCGAAGAAGATTCTCTCCCCCTGGATAGCTGTATGAGACGCGCAAAAAGGAGGGATTCTCTTGCTATTGACGTAATTTATCTGCCGCATATTTCCAATTTTACCGATTTTGATGCCCTGGAGAGAGAGCAGGATGTGAAATTGCGCTACATAAAAAGGCCGCAGGAAATTGACAATCCCGATGTCATCGTAATTCCCGGCACGAAAAATACTATCGGCGATTTACAATATTTGAGGAGAACCGGGCTCGCCCAGCGGATAGAGTCAGTTTTTAATAATAGAAGGCTGACTGTTTTAGTCGGCATCTGCGGCGGATATCAAATGCTGGGTGTGAAAATACGCGATAAGCATTCTTTAGAATCAAATGCCGGAGAAACAGATGGGCTTGGGATATTACCGGTTAAGACGGATTTAGAAAAAGAAAAAACTCTTCACCGGGTAAGAGCGAGGGAGCTGGCATCGGGGATAGAGGTTTCGGGTTATGAAATTCATCATGGAAATTCCCGGGCGATAAGTGGTTCGACTTCGCTCGCCACAGGTAAGCCCATGCCGGCGTTTGAAATTTTTGAGCGCAACGGAAAGAAACTAAAGCGCTTTGATGGGATGACTCGCCCCGATGGACGGGTCCTGGGCACCTATATTCACGGATTATTTGACAATGACGGTTTTCGCAGAAACTGGCTAAATGGAATAAGGCAAAGAAAGGGCTGGCCAGCGTTAGCGCAGAATGTATCTTTTAGTCCGGATAGGGAATTTGACAAACTCGCTAAACTCTTAAGGAAAAATATCGCCCTGGACAAGATATATGAGATAATTGAAGGGCCGCGGTGAACTCTCTAATTGTCGCTTATCTGTTAGATTTAATTCTCGGCGACCCGCAGTGGCAAAATCATCCGGTAAGAATCATCGGAAGGATGATTACGAAATTAGAAAAAAAACTGAATACGCCTCAAGGCAATAAAATTTTTCGCGGCCTTATTTTAGTGCTCATAGTTGCGGGCGCGGCTTTTAGCGCGGTTTGGGGCAGCTTAAAATTGGCAGGGCTTTTGCATCCGGTTTTTCACTTTCTTCTTTCGCTGCTCTTTATCTACTTCGGCCTCTCGGTAAAAGATTTAGCGGTTCAGGCAAATAAGGTTAAGCTTGCCCTGGCGCGCAAAGATATTTTGCAGGCAAGGAAAAACCTTTCTTTGATTGTGGGCAGGGATACGGATAAATTAGACGAGCCGGAAATCGTCAGGGCGGCTGTAGAAACGGTTGCGGAAAGCATTATGGACGGCATAGTCGCTCCCTTATGCTATTGTTTCTTAGGCGGGCCTGCGCTTATGTGGCTGTATAAAGCTGTGAATACCCTAGACTCTATGGTAGGATATAGAAGCGCAAGATTTATGCAGTTTGGAAAAGCCGCGGCCAAGCTTGACGGTATCTTGAATTTTATTCCGGCAAGAATAACCTCATTCTTAATCGGCATAGCGGGTTTAGCGGGCAAAAGGGATAGGTTTGGCGCATTCAAGTGGGGTTTTAGATATTTTTTTAAAGCGCCGGAGTTTAACAGCCAGATACCTGAAAGCGCTATGGCCGGAGCTCTGGGGGTCCAATTAGGCGGTGAGAATTTCTACAATTCCATAGCTGTCTCTAAAGCGCTTATGGGAAATAATCTTGAGCCTTTGGAAATAAAACATATTCAGCAAAGCATAAAAATTAGCTATTTGTGTTCAGTCCTAACGGTGATTTCAGGCATATTTTTAAAGTTGACGATAGAGAAATTCCTATAACAGGAGAGGGGGTGAAACGGATGTCCAGAAAATGTCAAAAAAGAAACGGCAGGAAGATTGGCAAAGAAAAACCCGATGCCATTTCTTATCGCCTTAAATGCGCCAAGACCGCAAACGGCCTTTCGCATTTCCTGATGTATGGCGATGTGCCTAAGGAAAAAACATTGCTGTAAATTTGTGTAATGTGTAAAGTTTAATGTGTAATGCGGGTGGAATGTGGCTTCGTTACACCGGCATTACACTTTACACATTGAACATTACACAGGATGGTCTAAATTCGGAGACTTTAAATTATGTCTAATTCAGATGAGAAAATAAATGGATTGGCTGTCCATGGTATTGATGAGGCTAATACGGCCTTGATTGATGCGGATAATGTTTTCTGGGCAATACATAAGAATAACGCGGGGCTTGAGCCGATTATTCCCCGGGAGACATTAGCCCTTTATGCCCGGGTGCAAGAGAAATTAGACCGGGAAATGTCGGATTTCAGGTTTAGCGCGGAATTATCGGCAATCTATGTTGACCCCACGGATAGATGCAATGCCAACTGCCCATATTGTTATGTTCCAAGGGCAGCAAGAAAAAACGGCAGAGAGATGACGCATCGGCAGCTTATCTATGTTTTAGAAAAGATACTGGCTTATTTTAAGGGTAAAAAGCGAAAACCGGTGGTCATATTTCATGCCAGCGAGCCGCTTTTAGTAAAGGAGAGCATATTTGCGGCGATTAAGGCCTATAAGGATAAATTTAATTTTGGCCTGCAGACCAACGCCCTTTTGCTTAAGGAAAGCGACGTAGATTTTCTTAAAGAACAGCGGGTCGGGGTAGGGATATCTCTGGATAGTTCTTCTCCTGCGCTAAATAACCTGACCCGGCCGGCTTGCGGAACAGGGGGCAATTTCCGTCAGGCGGTAGAGGCGATAGAGTGGTTTGACGGCTATGAGGGGCTGAATGTGATTGCCACGGTTACCAGGATTAATGTTAGCGGCCTTCCCGGATTAGTGAAATTCCTGCATAAGAAAAAGGTGCCTTGCCTTTTGCTTAATCCTGTGCGCTTGACCCAAGGGCCAAGCCGCGGCTTAAAACCCGATGAAAAACTCTTTACTAAATATTTTTTACGCGCAGTTGATCAGGCGCTGCAATTGTCGCAAGGATTATCCCGCAGGATTATTATCGGAAATTTTACCAATGTTATTATCGGGATTATCGCTCCCGCAGCGCGCAGGATGATGTGCGATATCTCGCCCTGCGGAGGGGGAAGGTGTTTTCTGACCATTACCGCCTCCGGTAAGATGATTCCATGCGGGGAATTTATCGGGCTGAAGGGGTTTTCCGGAGGAAACATCTTTAGAACCGGCATCAAGGAGGCAATGCGTTCGGGGCCTTTTAGAAAAATACGCTCAAGAATAGTTGAGAAGATAGAGGAATGTAAAAGCTGTATCTTTAGAAACATCTGTGGCGCGCCCTGCCCGGCTGAGTTAGAGGCATTAGGCGGGATGCATCAAAAGGCGGTATTCTGCGAATTTTATAA
>MHHA01000040.1 GCA_001805845.1 Omnitrophica WOR_2 bacterium RIFCSPLOWO2_12_FULL_46_30 | reverse complement strand
AGTAGGGCATATCAGCGTTGGGGATGGAGCAATCGTTGCGGCACAGGCCGGAGTTACCAAGTCAGTGCCGGCAAATACCGTTGTTTCGGGATACCCGGCGAGGCCCCATAGCGAAGCCAAAAAGGTGAATGCCTGTATCCAGAAACTGCCTGAGCTGAATTCGCTTATCCGGGATTTGGAAAAACGGCTGGTGAATTTAGAAGAGAGATTTAAGATTAAGTGATCCTTGACATTTTGCTAAAGAGAAACAGTAAACAAAATGTCAAGGATCCAATTCGCAGACGCTTCGCTATAACTTATGCCGCACTTCGTGCGGCATAAGTTATCTGCTCATTGGAGAAAAAATAATGGAGTCTTTTCAGAAGACAATCAAGAATCCGGCTAAAATTTCCGGCGTAGGCCTGCATACGGGTAACCGGGTCAAGCTCCTGTTTAAGCCGGCGCCGGTAAATTCCGGCATAAGCTTTGTGCGCGTAGACCTGGCTGATAGGCCGGCGATAAAAGTAGATTGCGGTAATCTGATGGATTCTCTGCAAAGTCTCCGCCGCACATCGCTGGGAAATGACGGCGCCGAGGTCCAGACGATTGAGCACCTGATGGCGGTTTTATCAGGATTACAGATTGATAATCTGCTTATCGAGCTTGATAATAATGAAATCCCGGGTATGGACGGCTCGGGAATTGAGTTTTTAAAAGTATTAAAAGAAGCCGGCATCATTGAACAGGAAGCAGTAAAAAAATCATATACCATAAAGGAGCCAATCTGGGTTGAGGAAGAAGGGTCTTTGCTCGTAGCCCTGCCGTCAAATGATTACAGCATCCGCTACACCTTAAGCTATGAGCATCCCCTGCTTAAGGCCCAGTATATGGGATTAACTATCAACCCTGAGGCCTTTGAGAATGAGCTTGCCGCCTCACGGACATTCTGCCTGCAGGAAGAAGCGGGCGACCTGCAGGGCAAAGGTTTGGGCAGAGGCGCTAACTACGAGAATACGCTGGTGATGGGAGAAAGGGATGTGATTAAAAACCGCCTGCGTTTTAACGATGAATTTGTCAGGCATAAAATTCTTGATTTGATAGGAGATCTTTCTCTGCTGGGCGCTCCGCTTAAGGCAAGAATAATGGCGATTAAAAGCGGCCATTCCCTGAATCTCAAATTAGTTAAGAAAATTCTCGCGCAGAAAGCGCGCTACGAACTGGGAGCGATGGCTGCCGGCAGCGCTATAGGCGGCGCTATAGGCGGCGAAGAAATTGACGCTTCATTAATTATGAAGATACTGCCCCATCGCTATCCTTTTCTTCTTGTGGATAGGATAATTTCCTTAGAAAGCGGAAAGCGCGCCGTGGGTATTAAAAATGTCACTATCAATGAGAACTTTTTTGTAGGGCATTTTCCGGGTAAACCCGTGATGCCGGGGGTCTTAATCATTGAGGCAATGGCGCAGGTTGGCGGGGTAATGATGTTATCTCCCGAAGAAAACAGGGGAAAGCTCGCCTATTTTATGGCAGCTAATGATGTGAAGTTCAGGAAGACCGTTGTGCCCGGCGACCAGTTGTGCTTAGAGGTTATTGCCGGCAAGCTCAAAGCAAGAATAGGCCAGGTTTTTGCCAAGGCGTATGTTGAGGGAAAAGTTGCGGCTGAAGCAGAGCTGATGTTTGCCCTGGCTTAGGAGACGAAGGGCCGCGCGAATTTTATGCGAATTTTGATAAATGGGCGGACAAAAGATACATAAAACAGCAATAGTTTCAGAAGGCGCGCAATTAGCCGATGATCTTGAGGTTGGCCCTTTTACGGTTATCGGCCCGAAGGTAAAAATCGGCCCGAAGGTAAAAATCGCCAATTCCTGCCTTATTGACGGCAATACCGCTATAGGAGCCGGCTGTAAGATTTATACCGGCGCGGTTATCGGAAGCATTCCGCAGGATTTAAAATATAATGGCGAAGATACCAAGCTTATTATCGGCGAAAACAACGTCGTTCGTGAATACGCCACGATAAATATCGGCACCATAGAAAACGGAGTTACCAAAGTCGGCAGCAATAATCTGCTCATGGCTTATTCCCATATAGCCCACGATTGCGTTGTGGGTGATGACTGCGTCCTGGCAAATGGCGCAACCTTAGCCGGCCATGTCAAAATAGAAGACAGAGCCGTTATCGGAGGCCTGGTTGCCATACATCAATTTACCAGAGTAGGTAAGCTCTCCATAATCGGGGGCTGTTCCAAAGTAGTCCAGGATATTCCTCCATTTTCAACCTGCGATGGACACCCGGCCAGGGTTTACGGCCTTAACCTTGTGGGCTTAAAAAGGGCCCAGGCCCCTCCTGAGGCCATTTCAGATTTGAAATCCGCCTTTAAGTATCTTTTCTTTAGCGGTTTAAATAAGGCAAGCGCTATAGAAAAAATCCAAAGCATCCTCTCCCGAAGCGCGGAACTCGTTTATTTAATGGATTTTGTGCTTGCTTCATCGCGCGGCATTGCCAGGGCAATCCAGACGGAAGAGCTGCCGCCTTCAAATCATTAATCATTAAAATGGAGCCCTATGCAACGTATAGGCATCGTTGCCGGAAGAGGCAATTTCCCCATACTCTTTGCCCGGGAAGCGAAGAAGGCCGGCTGCGCTTGTCTGGCTATCGCGGTTAAGGGAAATACCAAAAGGCCCCTCAGGAAATATGTAGATAAGCTTATCTGGATTCGGGTAAGCGAATTTAAACGTATCGCAAGCATCTTCAAAGAAGAAAATATCCGCAAGGTTGCCCTGGCCGGCCAGATAAATCCGTATACATTATTTAACCCGGGGATAATGGCTCATCCTGATCTGCAGGATTTCTTCGGAAAGGTAGAAGACCGCAGGGCAGATACCGTATTTAACGCCTTTGCAAATAAATTACAGGAGGCGGGCCTTGAGCTTTTGGACTCAACCTTATTTTTATCTAACCATATGCCCGGGAACGCCGTGTTAACTCAAAGAAAACCGTCGGAGGGAGAGCGCAAAGACATTGAGCTTGGTTTTAAAATTGCCAAGCATCTGGGGGCCCTGGATATCGGCCAGAGCGTCTGCCTTAAGAATGGGGCGATTCTTGCCGTTGAATCAATTGAAGGCACGGACAATACCATAAGACGCGCGGCGAGCTTAGTTAAATCGGCAATCGTCCTGGTTAAGGTAAGCAAGCCCTCCCAGGATATGCGCTTTGATGTCCCGGTGGTGGGATTAAAGACCATTAAGAATTTACCCAGAGGAAGCTGCATGGCAATTGAATCCTCTAAGACCCTGTTCTTAGACCAACAGGCAGCTATCGGCCTTGCGGATAGAAAAGGCATTGCGGTGGTTGCAGAAGGGCGGCCAGATTTCCCTTGAGAGCATAGGAAATTATATTCGGTTACCTATATTAGATCCTTCCCCCGCCAAGGCGGGGTCAGGATCAAGAAAAATCTGCCCTGCGGGCGAGAGGACTTTTGGCAGATTTTTCTTGACATAGGGCTTGGTAGCTTGTTAGAATTATGATGGGTTAGTGATGGATGAGGCAAAAAGCAAGGAGGTTAAAAATGGCAAAGAAAACAGTGGTGTTTAAGTGCAAAGCGCCGGAAGCAAGGCGGGTCAACGTCACCGGTACCTTTAATAACTGGAACCCTGATGCAATAGCGGCGAGAAAGGACTCTAAGGGTAATTGGTCAGTCAAGGTCAGCCTTAATCCCGGCAGGTATGAATACAAATTTGTGGTTGATGGCTCCTGGCTTAATGACCCTAATGCCAGGGAGCGCGTCCCTAATAATATAGGCAGCGCCAATGATGTTTTAGTGGTAAAATAAAAATCGGTTCCAGAACATCCCCGCATCTATATTAAAATATATTTTGAGTCCATAGGTGCGGGGTTTATTTTAAACATGCGTTACCTCTACGGTCCGGTTCATTCGCGGCGATTAGGCCTCTCTTTAGGGATAACCTTGACCCCGCATAAGGTTTGCCCTTTTGATTGCATCTACTGCCAATTAGGCAGGACCATAATTAAAACCCGCAAACGCCAAAGCTATATCAAGAGCAATGAAATAATTTCCGAGCTCAAAGAATTTTTAAAAAGCCCTGCTCTTAAATCGGCCGCGCCGGACTATATCAGCATTTCTGGTTTTGGCGAGCCAACCTTACATAGCAACCTTGCGTATCTCATCGCAGAAATCAAAAAGCTCACCCTGATCCCGCTTGCCTTGTTTACCAATGCCGCGTTGTTTTATGACCCTGAAGTCCGCCGGGATGTTCTGGGAGTGGATTTACTCGTCCCTTCTTTGGATGCGGTGACTCAAGGCGTCTTCCGGGAAATTGACCGTCCTGCCCCGGGGATTAAGATAAAAGATGTAATTAAGGGATTGGTTGCTTTAAGGAAGGAATTTAAAACCGGGATATATCTAGAGATAATGCTGGTAAAAAATGTAAACGATAGCCAGGAGTATAGCTATAAATTCAAGGAAGTAATTGATAGGATAAATCCAGATAAGATTCAACTGAACATCCCGGTGCGCTCAACTACCGAGAGCTGGGTTATGCCTCCGGATAGAGAAAGACTGCTTCAGATAAAAGAAATCTTAGGCCCCAAGTGCGAAATTGTCGCCTGAGAATGAGGTATCTGCGCTCGTAGCTCAACCGGATAGAGCGCCAGTCTTCGGAACTGGATGTTGGGAGTTCAACTCTCCCCGAGCGCGCTGAACTGATACCTGTAATAAAATTTGTCGGTTGCCCACCATCGCCTTACCGGCTTATGCGACAGAAGATACCTAAAGGAGCGCAGGAAAAATGGCCATGAAAATTAATAAAATACTATTGACGGTATTATTATTTATTTTGCTGATTTTTAATTATGGATTCGCCAAGGATGACGGCCAAATATATTCAACGGCTATCCGGGAGGCGGAATCCGGCAATATAGATTTTGCCTTTATGTATTTCCGTTCGCTCTTAAGAAATTATCCCGACTCAAAATATACCCACGACGCTTCATTCGCCATAGGAGAATATTATTTTATCGCGGCAGATTATAAGAATGCGGCGGAGGTATGGAGTAATTTCATTAATGATTATCCTGATTCAAAAGGCCTGCCCTTTGCCCTTATGTATCTTTTCAGGGTAGCCGGAATAAGGCGGGATGCGTCTCTGGTTGAAAAATTAAAGAATAAGATTATCGGCCTCAAGCAGCTTACTTTCTTATTCCGGGAATCAAAAGGATATACCTACAAATCGCCCTTGAGAAGAAAATACCGCATGATTTATTATATTGATAAGGTGGAATTCTATGTAGATGATAAACTATTTGAGAAAATATCATACTAAAATAATTTTCTGCCTGTCTCTCATCATACTGCTTATAGCCGCGGCAATCACTATTAGCGGCAATATTTTTCTTAATAAATCCAAAGATACGATAATACGCGCCATAAGCGCAAAACAATCGCAAAAGACATTCATAAAAAGCATCATTTATCTGCCTCCCAATTTTATCTTCGTAAGCGGCGCCTCTTTCGGTGAGCCCGGCCCTTTCTTAGTTATCCCGCAGACACTGATACGGTTTTCTCTTTACCGGCTTATTATCAAAAGGCGTTTTTTTCTCACCGGCGCCTCTTTTTATAATCCCAGGGGAAATTACCATAAATTATACGAGCTTGTAAAAAACAACTTTCAAGCGCTGATTGATTTTATTAAGCTTTTGCCTAAACAGGATATAAAGCTCAAGTTAAAAGGGCTTGAGTTAGAGTTAGGCCGGCAGCAGGACGGCGCGGGTTATATCAGAGCTGATTTTCTATTAAAAATAAAAGGCAATTCCCTAAGCGGCTCCGGCTTAATTAATAAAGAAACAGTTCATCTTCTAACCCCCGGCGCGTTTACACCCCGAGGGGCGCAGAGGCCTTTTTCCATAACCGAGGGCCTGCCTCTGCGCTATAACTTCAGAGGATATCTTCAGGGCGACGGATTTTTCCTGGAGAATTTGGAGCTGATGAGGCAGAATTTCTATGCCCAATTATGGGGAGGTTTAAGCGGAAGTATTTTTCAGATGAATGGTTTTGTTTTTGCCAATAGCGCATTTCAGGAGCCGGTATATCCTGTAGCCGTCTTCGGGATTCCCAAACAAAGGAGATTCTTTGTGCGCCGGCCGCGCGCCCTCTCTTCAGCCATTGATTTATCTCTGGTGAACCTCTATCTCTTAGATATAGACTGTCAGCTTAATCTGCGCCTTCCCGATATTCAGATAGAGCATTTGCGCTTTCTTTTAAATAACAATCCGATGAGCATAAAAGGAAAGGTTAACTTAGCAGATAAAGTTTTATTGGACCTGATGCTTTCTTTTGGCCCGGCAAAATTAGAAAGGCAGGTTAGCGAGAATCTCAAGAAAATCAATCTGGCGATAAAGGCAACCCTCAAGGATATGGTCTTTAATGGCAGCGGCCTCCTGCATTTTGATTTTATAAAAAAGAAAAAGGCAAGCCCTCCCTTGGATAAGCTTCAGTTTGATTTTCAAGATTTAGGCCTCTATTTTGACCGCTATCCGCGCATCAGAATGTCTCTGGGGAAGTTAGATTTATCCTGCTCAACCGAAAGCAATAAATACAGAGTATTGCTTGAAGACGTAGGCGCCGTTTTGCATCTTCAGCACGACAGGTTTAAATATATTGAATTTGGCTCCCGCTTCTATGACGGATTCTTGAAAGGCCAGGCGCGTATGGATATAGCAAGCCCATATCCTAAAATCTCATCCAGCATCAGGGTAAAGGCCGTAACCGCCAATAAGCTGGAGGATGTCCTGATTCATTTCTCCAAGGTTTACGGTAAATTAGACGGCAGGATGTTCTTAAGCACTTATCCGGTCCTGGGCTTAAGCGGAAGAATGTCAATCCGGGACGGCCGCTTACAAAACTTTGAATTCTTCAAATGGCTTGCCGATTTCTTTGCGCTCGCCTCTCTTAAAAGAATAGATTTCAGCAGGGCTTCTTCAGCTTTTGCCGTTACTGAAGACGGCGCCGGCTTATACGGGATGAGCCTGGATTCGCAGGATGTGGATTTAAACGGCTATTTTAAATTAGGGCTCAACGATTTTGTCTCCAGCAAGATGTCTTTAGCTTTAACTAAGCCATTGCTCGCCGAATCTCCCAAATTTACCCGCCTGCTTAAACTCGTAAGCCCTGACTTTGATGCCTTGACCTTTAAGTTCCAGCTTTCCGGTATTTTAGACAGGATGAATTTTAAGTGGCTTAGGTCTGATTTGAAAAGAGAGCTTCAGGAACGCATCCCCAACTTTATTGAACGCAAGATTGAAAGGGATGTGCAGGCGGCTATAGAGGATGTCTCCCCGTCAGATTTGACCTTACCCCCATAGCGGTACAATAAACTGGGTAAGGTCAAAAATGCAGGATAGCATATTGCAAATTCAGAAGTTATCTGTTAAAATACCCTTCCAACAGCGCACTATCGGCAATAAGTGAAATGATAAAGAATTTCGGGCCATTAGCTCAATAGGTAGAGCAGGTCCCTCTTAAGGACAAGGTCGTAGGTTCGACTCCTACATGGCCCACTTTTTATGAAACTGTTTGAAATTATTGAACATACTGCTGACATCGGCATAAGGGCATTCGGCAAGAACCCGAAGGAGGTCTTTATTAATGCCGCAAGCGGTATGTTTTCTATTATTGCCGACACCCGCCTGATAAAACTTAAAGAACAAGTAGAGATAAGGCAGGAGGCCGCAGGTTATGACGAGCTTCTCAGGCAGTGGCTTCAGGAGCTGCTTTATCAGTTCAGCGTAAGCGGAATTATATTCAAGGAATTTGTTATTCAGAGTTTAAGCCGCAATGACATTAAAGCCATTGCCCGGGGCGAGAAAGCGCAGGGTAAGATAAAAGCCGAGATAAAAGCGGTAACCTATCATGAGCTTGAATTCAGGAAAAGCAAAGACGGCTATGAGGCAAAGGTAATTTTTGATGTCTGATAATATCTGGGAATGGCCATTAGAGAAAATAGATGATTACCGCTGGAGGCTTCCCAAAAGCGCTAAAGCGGGAATGCGGGTAGACGGCATCATCTACGCGGATGAGAAGTTATTGAAAGATATCCGCCACGATAAAGCGCTGGAACAGGTAGCTAATGTTGCCTTTTTACCCGGTATTGTCAATGCCTCATTAGCTATGCCGGATATCCACTGGGGATACGGTTTTCCCATCGGAGGTGTTGCCGCGACCGACCCGGATAACGGCGGCGTAGTTTCGCCTGGGGGCGTCGGTTTTGACATAAATTGCGGAATCCGTTTAGTGCGCACCAATTTTAAATATGATGAGATAAAAAATAAGGTCCAGCCATTAATCTCCAGCTTATTTGACTTGATTCCTTCAGGCGTAGGCTCAAAAGGTGAAATCAGGGTAAATGAAAGAGAAGAGCGCCAGATTATGCTCAAGGGCTCTGGATGGGCTGTTTCTAAAGGCTACGGCGTTCCTGAAGATTTGGAGGCAACCGAAGAAAACGGCGCCATTAGCGGAGCTGACCCGGATGCGGTTTCCGAAAGGGCCTATGAAAGGGGTAAAGCCCAGTCCGGGACCTTAGGAAGCGGAAATCACTTCATAGAAGTGCAGGTTATTGATACGATTTACGACGCCGAGCTCGCGGAGAGCTTCGGTTTAGAAGAAAATTTGGTTACGGTGATGATTCATTCCGGCTCGCGCGGCTTTGGCTATCAGGTTTGCGATGATTATCTAAAGACGATGATGCATTGCCTGCAAAAATACGCTATCAATGTCCCGGATAGGCAGCTTGCCTGCGCGCCGGTAAATTCTCCCGAGGCAAAGCAGTATCTGGCAGCAATGCGCGCCGCGGCAAACTATGCCTGGAATAACCGCCAGTGCCTGATGTATTTGGCGCGTAAGGCCTTTGAGCGCACCTTCAATATGTCCTGGCAGAAGATGGGAATGGATTTAATCTATGACGTGGCGCATAACATCGCCAAGTTAGAAAAATATAAAATCAACGGCAAGGAAAAAATTCTCTGCGTGCATAGAAAAGGAGCCACCCGCGCATTTCCGCCGGGACATCCTGAGCTGGCGCCTAAATATCAGAAAACAGGCCAGCCTGTAATCATCCCCGGAGATATGGGCAGAAATTCTTATTTGTTGGTAGGCACAGAAAAGGCCGCCGAGACCTTTTATTCCACCTGCCATGGGGCAGGCAGGGTTAAATCCCGCACCGCTGCCACCAAGGCCTTTAACGCTGATAAATTAGTCAAGGAGCTGGAGTCAAAAGGAATATACGTCAGGGCCTCCGGCCGTGACACCATCGTTGAAGAGGCACCGCTTGCCTATAAAGATGTGAACGACGTGGTCAGGGTGGTGCACGAAGCCGGTATTTCCAAAAAAGTTTGCCGTATGCGGCCCATTGGAGTGCTAAAAGGTTAATTTATGTTAGAGCTAAAATTTATCCGGGAAAATCCGGATGTGGTGAAAGAGGCGATACGCAAGCGCAATCTCAAGCTGGATTTAACTAATCTTATCGCGCTGGACACCAGGCGCAGAAGGGCTCTGTCTGAACTGGAAGAACTGCGCGCCAAAAAAAATATCGCCAATGAGGAAATCAGCAGGCTCTTAAAAGAGAAAAAAGGCCCCGGGGAAAAGATTGCCTCAATGAAGGAGATTGCAGAGCAAATTGATAAGTTAGGGGAGGAGTTAAAGAACCTTGAGCCGGTTATTAACCGCATACTTTTTTCAATTCCGAATATCCCGCACGCATCTATACCTGTAGGCGATGCCTCAAGCAATAAAATTGTGCGCAGCTGGGGAGAGCCTAAGA
>MHHA01000039.1:5487-12830 GCA_001805845.1 Omnitrophica WOR_2 bacterium RIFCSPLOWO2_12_FULL_46_30 | reverse complement strand
CAGTGCAACATAACCCTTGAGAGAATTGCTGCTGGGTAAGATAACCTGCTTTTTATCCTTTACAGCTACCAATTTAAGAAATGCCTCCCTGGGCTCGCCTATTTTACCAGGATATCCTTGATAAAACTTATAGCCATTAGTTTCAAAAGAAAGGGAAATCTGTCTATCTAGAACTATCTCATCATCCTGCCGCGCCCGAAGAAGAGAGCAAAAAAAAGATAAGATAACTATTGCTGATAAAAAAATAATAGTATTCTTACCGTTCATCTCGCTTACCGTCTTTTAAGAAGTTGCAAATTGGGGATACTTCTATTTTTAACCTATAGCTATAAGTACCTTTTAATTTTATCTAGAATCTTTCTGGACGCCGCCTTATCTCCTGTAGCGCCAACGCGTATTTCAATCCGAGACGACTTATTAGAAATCTTATGTACATCTACCCAGATAGTTCTTCCGTCACTATATTCTCCCATAATCTGGGCCACTTCATCTTTAACGGTGGTCTTGGTAATCTTAAGCCTCATCGCATCAAACGTTTTGGTTACGGCCTCAACCGCATGGGTAAGCGAGGCATTTACCTGCTGGTCAATTTTTCCTCCCAGCCAAAAGGCTGTTCCGGCTCCTCCTGCAGTACCTGCCACTAACGCCACGCACCCGCAAAGATTAAACAACAAAACAGACGTCAGAATCAAATGCGTTATTCTTTTTAACATCTTTCACCTCATTAAATTTTGCATGCTCATTCTGCATTCTAATCACCCGCCGTTTATTTCTCAAAAAGCTTCTCATACTTTCCGTATCCTTCCTTTTCTAAATCTTCCTTGGGAATGAAACGGAGCGCCGCAGAATTTATGCAATAACGCAGTCCGTCCGGTTGAGGCCCATCATTAAATAGATGGCCAAGATGGGAATCGGCATATTTACTTCTTACCTCTCTCCTTAGCATAAAAACGGCTCGCTCTTCTTTTTCAACAATATTACCCCCTTCAAGAGGCCTGCTAAAGCTTGGCCAGCCGGTCTGGGACTCAAATTTATCCAGCGAGCTAAAGAGCGGCTCGCCCGAGGCGATATCTACATAGATTCCCTCTTTTTTGTTATTCCAATACTCATTAGCAAACGGTTTTTCAGTCGCATTTTCCTGCGTAACCTTATATTGTAATGGCGTTAATCTTTTCTTCAGCTCTTCTTTAGATGGCTTTATGAAGCTCCACGGCTTAACAGCCGTGGTTTCTGACTTTTTCCCGCCTTGTGGCGGGACTGGGTGCGGGATAAATCTTTTCACCTTACCGGAGCCTTCAGGCTCTGTTTTATCGCCCCAGGCCTTCCTGAGGCACTGGTCGCGCCCGGAATTAAAGCGATAAAACTTATACTTTAAAGGGCTTTTCTTATAATAATCCTGGTGATATCCTTCTGCTTTATAAAACGCAGGCGCTTTTAGGATTTCCGTTACAATCGGCTTTTTAAATCTGCCTGATTCTTCCAATTCCTGCCTGGACTTCTCGGCTAATTTTCTTTGCTCGTCATTTTGATAAAAAATCGCTGTTTTGTATTGAGCGCCCCTATCTACAAATTGGCCGCCTGAATCAGTGGGGTCGATTTGTCTCCAGAAGACATCCAGAAGCTCTGCGTAAGTTATTTTTGACGGCTCGTAAGTAATCCGGATAGCTTCCAGATGTCCGGTCCCGCCGGCAGAAACTTCTTTATAGCCGGGATTCTCTTTTTGGCCGCCGCTATAGCCCGAGACAACCTCTATCACCCCTTCCAATTTCTCAAAGGGCGCCTCCATACACCAGAAACAACCGCCGGCAAAAACAGCTGTCTCGTATTTTGTCTGGGCCGACGAATTAGATTGCGCGCACAAAAGAATGGGAAAAAGGGTTAACCCTCTAAAAATTTTCGTGATCATCTTTTCGCTATCTATAGCGGACTAGAGCTAATATCTCCTTTGCAATATAAAATCGGCTAAGAGGAACAGCGTTCCTTTATCTATTTTGTCTATCTTTGCGAGCTCTCGTTTTGCCTGGCGCATCAAATTCTCAACAATTTCTTGTGACTTCCTGAGGCCGATGAGAGAAACATAAGTGATTTTCCCTTTTCGCTGGTCGCTGAACTTCCTTCCCTTAAATGCCTTATTCTCCGCGGTCACATTTAAAATATCATCTAATATCTGATAGCTCAAGCCTAACTTCATTCCAAAGGAATTGAGGCGCCTTAATTCTCCGGCTTTAACCGCTCTTAAAATTCCGGCTATTTTTGCGCAGGCGGCAATCAGGGCCGCGGTCTTGCCTGAGTAGATTTCTTTTAATCGCAAAAGGCCTGCCGGTTTTCGGGGAGTCAAGGCCAAATCCCCCTCCTGGCCGCTGATTAAAATTTTGACTGTGCGCATCAATTCAGAAGCAATTTTTACCTTCAGGCCCGCAGCAATCGCATCTTCTTCCAATAGTATTTTATATGCTGCATTTAACAAACTATCGGAAGCCAGAATAGCAATGTCTTCGCCAAATACCTTGTGCGCCGCCGGCTTTCCTCTCCTGTAGTCATCGTTATCCAGCGCCGGCAGGTCATCCTGGATTAAGCTGAAGGTATGGATAAATTCTATCGCCGAGGCAATGGTTAATATGCCGCTGTCTATCCTTCCGCCTAAACTCTCAAAAACAGCAATAAAAAGAACGGGGCGCAGCCTCTTTCCTCCGTTAAGCACTGCATAGCGCATCGCCCGGGAAACCCTGTCGTTAGCAGAGGGGAGATTTTCGCCTATGGATAAATTAACCTTCCTCCTGTTCTCTGTAATATATTTTTCTATCGCCAGCTTAAGTGACATTCTTTATCCGCTTCTTGAGCTAAGCCATATTCCAGACGAGCCGTTTATACTCATCAAGCATCCTGTAGGTATTAAATTCTGCCCCCGCGGCGATACAATCAATCATTGTGTCCAGCCACTTTGATGAAATATCAACTTTACCCTGACGATTGGTTTTATAATATAACTGCGCCATCTCTTCTACGGCGGCATACAACGCAGATGAGTCATCGCTCATATGCAGGTCGTGCTCGTTGCCTAATTTGCCTTCATCGCTCTTATAGCCAAAGATTTTTCCGATATTTTTATCCGCTGCCTCGCAAACCCAGCCGTCAAGCGTGGTGAGCTGGATAACTCCGTTTAAAATGGCCTTCATCCCGCTTGTTCCGGATGCCTCAAAGGGCGGAAGGGGATTATTCAGCCATACATCAACACTGGAGGTGAGCATCTTTGCTAAAGCAATCTCATAATTCTCCAGCATAATAATCTTCAGGCCGTCATATGCCTGATTAAGCCGGTCAACCTTATCTAACATCTCATTGATGTAGGTAAAACCAAGGTTATCCTGGGGATGGGCCTTACCGGCAAAAATTATCTGGATTGGCCCGAGCTTCTTTGAAATGGCAATCAGCCTTTCTACATCCTGAAAGATCAAACTTGGCCTCTTATAGGCCGCCACCCGCCTTGCCCAGCAGATAGTAAATACGTCTTTTGAGAGGCCCCACTTAGCCAGAAAATCGCAAAGGCCGGATTTATTATCCTGGTGGCCCTGCCACAATGCGCCGCGAAATTCAGGATTATCCCTTAAACGTTTGACCTCAGCCAGAATAAAAGGATTGGCCCTGACATCGCCGAAAGCGGAAAGAAACTTCTCATATAACGCAAAAAACCTATCCGAAATCCAGGTATGCGTATGCACCCCGTTGGTGACGTATTTAATCTTTTCTTTATATTTGGGAAATTGGATATGCGTTACCTTCTGGTGGCTTTTTGATACCGCATTGATTCTGGATGCGATATTCATTGAGAATAAAGTCAGATTGATCATCCCGCCGGTATCTAAGCCAAGTTCCCGGGCAAGAGCAAAGTCATCTTTTTGCAAGAGCCTGCCCAGCTCATCGGGGCTAAAGCGGTCATGGCCTGCCTCAACCGGCGTATGGCAGGTATAGACAAAATGGCGCTTTAGCTCATCGCGCTCATTTACCTTGAGCTTTCTCGCTTTTTCAATAAAGGCAAGCGCCGCATGGCCCTCATTTAAATGATAAATATCTATGGTGTAACCCAGCTCTTTAAGGGCAAGAGCGCCCCCCATACCCAGGATCACCCGCTGCATCGCCTTAATCCAGCCGTCATCGCTCCGGTAGAGCTGGTCAGTCAAATGCCTGTTCTTTTCGTTGTTCGGCTCGATATTCGCATCTAAGAGTATAAGCGGCAGGGCATAATCCTGGCCATAGCTGTAAACGTAATACTTCCACAGCCGCAGATGAAGCTCCTCGGAATTTAAGGATATTTTAATCCTATTCTTTAGGGGGATAAGGCCGGGATAGGAATATAAATCCCAGTGAATCCGCTCCGGCATCTGGCCGTATTTAAACCAGAATTTCTGCCTGAAGTATCCGGTATTCCAGAGCATGCCCACCCCGACCGCCGGCAGTTTATAATCCGCCATTGTCTTTAAGGTATCTCCGGCCAGCACTCCCAGGCCGCCGCTGTATAAAGGTATATCAATGATGTTATCAAGCTTGAGGGTAAAGAAATAGTCGGCCAGCCGGTAATTTGAGAATACCTCCTGTTCCTGATTTTTATTATGTAAACTAACCGGCCGGAGCGAACTGAATTTATTATAAAAACTTGAGGCCAGGCCAAACTCCATTGAAAAATAAGCGATTGAGCGCTCAAAGTTGGCGCGCAGCCGTTTTTCTGCCTCAATGATGCTGCCAAGCGGCAGGCCAAAGTATTTGCCATTGCTAATCTCTTTAGCGTAGATATTTTCAGGATCTTCTACTTTAACCAATGAGAGAAACTCAGAAACTAATTTTTCATTTTCCATACATTCACTCCAAAACAAAGCGAGCCAGTCTTTTCAAACTGGCTCCCTGCAAAACCGACGCACTACCTGCTCCCGGAAAAGGCCTGCCTGCTACGATGACGCTTTATTGACCGCCGTGCTCCTTGCCGCCATGTTCCTTACCGCCGTGCTCGTGCGTTTCTTTTTTCAGCGCAGGCAGCGGGATACGGTTATCTTTCTCATCATAGGTATAGCGCTCCTTTCCGCTGACCTTGTGAATTCTCACATCCACAACCTCTAACTTGCCATCCTTATCCGCCAGGTCAAGGTCAAGGTCAAGCTTCTCGCCTGAATCGGCATCGCTAAAATCAGCGCAAGAATAATAGTAATCGCCGGTTTTCCCTACCCGTTCATGCACTCGCTCAAATTTTAACTTACGCGCCTTTCCTGTTTCCGAATCCAGAATATCAAAGGTCCCTGTAGCTTGCGATTTTGTATCCACATAGGCCTTCATTGCCGCGCGGATATCCTCTGCCGACGGAGCCTTGACTTCAGCTTTCCCGCCATGTTCCTGGGTTGTTTTACCGCCATGCTCTTTACCTGCGTGCTCCGCAGCAAAGACAAGCGGGGTAACTCCCATAGAGAGCGTTAACGCCGTTAGCGCAACCATTGCCTTTTTCAACATAACTGCCTCTCCTTTCTTTAAAAATAGAGCCCGGATTACACCCGCAGCCAGGCCATCTTACAGTTGGCTCTCTTCCATTCCCGGATAACTGAGCATCCCATTAAATTTAAAAGCGCGTTGCGAAAATGCAGGCGCAGGAATAACGATAGCGACCTTGATAAAGCATAAAATTTAGAGTAGGCCCTGAGCAGATTCACCTGCAGTTCCCTTGCCGACAACAGTTTCGGCCTGAAAACGATATGCTGTCCGTCATAAAGGCTCCAGTCCTTGGTAAAAATACGGCCTTCTCTTTCAAGGTCAGCGTAGACCTTTGTCCCCGGGAAAGGGGTGAGCACGCACATCTGCAGGGTGTCTATTTTCTGCCTGCGGGCAAACCTCACCGTCTCCCAGATGGTCTTCCTGTCATCATTATCGCCGCCCAAAACGAACATACCGTGAATCTTGAGCCGGCGCTTATGAAAAGATTGTATGGAATTGATAATGTCCCCGACGCTCTGCTTCTTCTCATAGGCCTCAAGGCTGCGGCTGTTAATAGATTCAAAGCCGACGCAGACAACCTTGCAGCCTGCCGCGGTCATTTTATCTAACAGAGAGCCGTCTTTGGCGGCGTCGCAGCGCACCTGACAGGCCCAGTTTCGGATTTTATTTAGCTGCATAAACTTTAGCAGGGCGTAAGTGCGCTTGGGATGGGCGGCGAAATTATCATCGCAGAAAAACAAGGCATTGGTTTTTCTTGATTCCAGCTCCTGCATTACGTTTTCCGCGCTGCGGAAACGGTATTTGCGGCCGAAGATTTTGGTTACGGAACAAAAGCTGCAGTCAAAAGGGCACCCCCGGGATGTAGAGACCGGGATGATTGCCGAAGAGTATTTGAACCCCTTGAGCAAAGAAAAATCCGGGTAGGGCAGGCGGTCTAAGTTTTCCACCGCCTGCCCATAGACGAAACGTTGCGCATTCCTTCCCTCAACGACATCAACGATGGAATCCTCCGCCTCGCCGATAATAACCTGGCGGCAGAATTGCGCCGCTTCCTGAGGAAGCAGGCTGGCATGGATTCCGCCGATGATGACCTTTTCCCTGGGAAATTTCCCGGCTATTTCATAGCCGCGCCGGGCAGTTGAGGTAAGGATGGAAATACCGATGAGATCGGCGTCAAGCTTAGCATAATCAGGCATAGAGACGTCTTCTTTATAAATCTCAACCGTATGGCCTCTATTTTTCAGGATAGTCCCTAAATATATGGGGCCTAAAAGAGGCATGGGTATCTTGCTATAGACGTTTGCTTCTGATGCGCGGGGCTCGATGAGGACTATCTTCATGGGGGAACTAAAGGAATGGCGCCGTTATTTCTGGATGCTCACATTGACCGCGCGGGGGCCTTTAGGGGATTTTTCAACCTCAAAGGTAACCTCTTGGCCTTCGTTTAAGGCCTCAAAGCTGACGTCTATCAGGCCGCTCTGGTGAAAAAATACTTCCTTACCGTCCGCATCGGTGATAAACCCGAACCCTCGCTCGCGCACGAGTTTTTTGATTTTTCCATTATTCATTTTTAATCCTCCTTAGAAAATAAGGCCCGGACAAAAGTCCGGGCCTCCTGCTGCCTTTGGTTTACACTTTCACCACTTTCGTAGCCTGCTCTCCCTTAGGGCCTTTTTCAATTTCAAATTCAACTTCCTGCCCTTCGTCTAAAGACTTATAGCCGTCACCCTGAATCGCGCTATGATGCACAAATACATCGCTGCCGGATTCGGGAGTAATGAAACCATAACCTTTCTGGTTTGAGAACCATTTTACTTTTCCTCTTGCCATTACTTACTACCTCCTTTCTTCTGATAAATTTGTAGTAAATA
>MHHA01000039.1:0-5472 GCA_001805845.1 Omnitrophica WOR_2 bacterium RIFCSPLOWO2_12_FULL_46_30 | reverse complement strand
ATAACGGCACAAAACAAAAAAACCGTTCAGCAAGCCTATCTTATTGCCTTACGGTTTAAAGTGTTAGCTTCCCTCTTTACTACAAAAATAAGTATACACTATATCTTTGATTTGTCAAGGGAAAGTTTCATTAATGAAACTTTCCCTTCATTCTTCGGCAATGCCTGCCTGCGGTAGGCAGGTGCCGAAGAATCCGCTTTGCGCGCTTTATTTTTTTGTAGCCTTGTAAATGCCGTATGCAGCCGCGGCGCTGGCGGCGGCGCCTAAGAGAGCGCAGCCTGAAGAAAAAAACATAAAGGTTCCCAGCATAATGAAGGCAAGTATTTTTTTAACCATTAGCGCTCCTTAATCCTCTTCGTATTTCTTCTTCAGCTGCTCAACCACGTTGGCGTCTGCCAGAGTAGTGACATTACCCAGGGCGCGTCCGCTGGCGATATCGCGCAGCAGCCGCCGCATAATCTTTCCCGAGCGGGTTTTAGGAAGGTCGGCGGCAAAAATAATTTTTTCCGGCATGGCAAATCGTCCGATCTTTTTAGCTATCCACTCTTTCAGCTCCTCTGCTAAGCTCTCAGTCGCCTGCCTGCCTTCTTTTAAGCTGATAAAACACACCAAGCACTGGCCCTTAATTTCATGGTCT
Organism: Omnitrophica WOR_2 bacterium RIFCSPLOWO2_12_FULL_46_30; assembly: GCA_001805845.1. Classification (GTDB taxonomy): domain Bacteria; phylum Omnitrophota; class Gorgyraeia; order Gygaellales; family UBA12090; genus 2-02-FULL-45-21. The sequence goes on along the minus strand of MHHA01000039.1, from coordinate 4,835 downwards.
ATACCGATAACCCCTGCCTCGGCAACGCTCTCGTGTTCTACAAACACACTCTCAAGTTCGGCTGTCCCGATTCTATGGCCGGCAATATTGACCACGTCATCTATGCGGCCCAAAATCCAGTAATACCCATCCTTATCTTTCTTTGCCCCGTCGCCGGGAAAATATTTTCCCGGCCATTTTGACCAGTAGGTCTGCTTATAGCGCTGGCTGTCGCCGTAAATTCCCCGCAGCATTCCCGGCCATGGCCTACAGATAGCAAGTATCCCGGCCTCTGCTTCTTTGCCTTCTTCTGACAAAACCGCCGCCTCTATCCCGAAGAAAGGCAAGGTGGCGCTTCCTGGCTTTGTGGAGGTAGCGCCGGGTAAAGGGGTGAGCATAATCCCGCCGGTCTCGGTCTGCCACCAGGTATCCACAATAGGGCACCTGCCTTTACCGATGGTCTGATGATACCAAATCCAGGCCTCGGGGTTAATTGATTCTCCTACTGTCCCCAGCAGGCGCAGGGAGGAGAGATTATATTTGTTTGGCCATTCATCCCCCCATTTCATAAACGAGCGGATGGCAGTCGGCGCGGTATAGAATATAGTCACCGCGTGCTCCTCAACCATTTTCCAGAAGCGGCCTTTATCCGGCCAGTTCGGCGCGCCTTCATAGATAAGCACTGTCGCGGCGTTAGTTAGCGGCCCGTAGACCGTATAGCTATGGCCGGTAACCCAGCCGATATCGGCAGTGCACCAATAGACATCCTGAGGTTTTAAATCAAAGACATATTTAGCGGTGATGTAGGTATAGACCATATACCCACCGGTGGTATGGATAATCCCCTTGGGCTTGCCGGTTGTTCCGCTGGTATAGAGAAGAAAAAGCATAGCTTCGCTATCCATTGGCACAGCCGCGCACTCCGCAGAAACACCGTCAATGATATCATGATACCAATAGTCGCGGCCTTCTTTCATATGGCAGGGGAAAGGGTCATTCTCCCCGCGCTTAACTACAATGATGTGCTTAACGCAGGCGCAATCCTGTATTGCCTCATCAACAATATTTTTTAACGGTAAGATATTACCCCGGCGCCACCCGCCGTCGGCAGTGATGACAAGTTTCGCCTCGCAATCAAGCACGCGGTCGCGGATAGCCTCTGCGGAAAATCCCGCGAAAATAACCGAATGCACTGCCCCGAGCCTGGCGCAGGCAAGGGTGCTGATCACAAGTTCCGGAACCATCGGCAGATAAATAGCAACACGGTCGCCGCGGCCAATGCCAAGCTTTTTTAAAACGTTGGCAAATCGGCATACCTGCTTATGCAGCTGACTATAGGTAAGCGTGCGCTGGTCTCCCGCCTCACCTTCCCAGATGATTGCCGCTTTATTGCGCAGCGCGCTATCTAAATGGCGGTCAAGGCAGTTATAGGAAATATTTGTCTTCCCGTTGACAAACCATTTGTAAAAGGGCGCCTCGCTCTCCTCAAGCGCCTTATCCCATTTCTGAAACCAGACCAGTTCATTAGCAACCGATTCCCAGAAGCTGACCGGATTGTGAATACTCTTTTTGTAGAGTTTGGCGTACTCCTCCATTGACGGAATATGCGCCTGCCGGCTAAAGGCCTCAGGAGGATGGAATTGCCTGTCTTCCGCTAAAACTGTTTCAATTTTCTTTGTCCGCTGGTCCATTGGCCAATAATTAAGTACGGCTAAAGTCGCGCGGGATCTGCTATCTATAGCGCCGCTGGTACGTAAACTTGCCTTTTGATTGCTTATTCTGGAGAGGAGGCCTTGAAGCAGTAAACTGTTCCGAAGAAATTTCCGGATGCCTTGAGACAGGAAGCGTGGTTCTGATAATTTTCTCAATATCGCGGACATCGCGGCTCTGATCAGGCGTGGCAAAAGAAATCGCATGCCCCTTATGCCCTGCCCTTCCTGTGCGGCCAATGCGATGCACATAATTTTGCGCGTCATCAGGAAGGTCATAGTTGATTACAAGCTGGATGCCGGTAACGTCAATTCCCCTGGCGGCGATGTCGGTGGCAACGAGCACCTTGTACCTTCCTGATTTAAAACCTTCCAGCGCCTCGCGGCGTTGGCCCAGGGAACGGTTAGAGTGTATTTCCGCTGTCCTGTATCCCATCTCCCGGATTGACATCGTAATCTTACGCGCATTATGCTTTGTGCGGGAGAACAAAAGAACCGCTCCCTGATATTGCGCAAGCAGCTTACCCAGAAGCCGCAATTTCGCCTCTTTTTTAACAATAAATAATTCTTGAGTGACGCGCTCGGCAGCGGTCCCGGAGGGCGCGATCTCTACAGAAACAGGGAGTTTCATATGCTTTGCGGCAATCTCTATAATTTCTTTAGGGATTGTCGCGGAAAAAAGCATGGTTTGCCTTTGTTTCGGCAAAAAGCGCAATATCTGTTCAATCTGCGGAGCGAAGCCCATATCCAGCATCCTATCCGCTTCGTCAAGAACTAACACGCTTACATCATCAACTACTATATTCCACTGCCGCATATGGTCAAGCAATCTCCCCGGAGTTGCCGTTACCACCCGGGGATTTCTGCGCAGCGCTTGTATCTGCTCATACATCGGAGCCCCTCCGATGAGGCAGGCGGTCTTCATTGCGAATGGATGCGCAACCCCCTGGAAGGCCTCGTCAATCTGGATAGCCAGCTCACGGGTAGGCGCAAGGATTAAACCCTTCCCCTTTATCTGTCCAAGCCGCTGCACCATGGGAATGGCGAAAGCATGAGTTTTACCGGTCCCGGTCTGGGCAATCCCGATAATATCCTTGCCTTCAATGCCCAGAGGAATCGCCTTCAACTGAATTGGCGTGGGAATCTTAAACTTTATACGCTCAAGAATATCTAATATTTTCGGCGCAATGCCCAGGTCGTAGAAACTCTGCTGGGACTGATTAAACGAATGCGGCATAATCTCCTTACTTGTCGTTTCGCGCCTTATCAAAACGTGCGTCCGGCGCGCTGTTTGTACGCTGTCATAATCTTATATAATATGCTAAATCTTGAGATTTGTCAATCAAGAAAAAAATTGCCCGGCGAAATTACCAATTTCACCATCCAATATGCTTCCAGAATTCTTCGTCTGGTTTCTTAGGCCCTTGATAATTAAATATACCTTTTAATCAGCTTTAACAGTTCATTAGGCTTAAACGGCTTTATGATGTAATCAGCGGCTTTTGAATCCTGCGCCTCAAAGACGGAACCCGAATCTGCTTTACAAGTAAGCATAATTACCGGAATGTGCATGGTTTCAAAATCGTATTTTAATTTGTGTAATACCTTAAGCCCGTCTATATCAGGCATCATGATATCTAATAGAATTAAATCCGGCGCTTCTCTCTTAGCCTTCTCCAATGCCTGCTTGCCATTATAGGCAGCAATAACCTCGTAGCCGTTTGCCCTCAGCCGGGACTCAAGCATCTTTACGATATGCTCCTCATCATCCGCCACTAATATCTTCTTTTCCATTTTAAATCAGCAAGTAGCAGCAGTTAACCAGAATTATGCACCGGTTGATAATTGCGCCCTGGCCAGCTCGCGCAGGCGCACAAAATCATGCGCAAGTAAACCGGAGGTATCTATCGGGGAAAGCACCTTTATCAGACAGGAAATTCTTGTGGTGAAGCGCCAGCTTCCTTTGGGAATGGCATTTTTGGTTCCCTCAATCACGATGGGTAAAACAGGCACCTTCTCCCTTATAGCCAGCTTAAATGCTCCGTTCTGGAATATTCCCATTTCGTGCTCATCGCTTCTGGTCCCTTCCGGGAAGAATACGACTGAGACGCCCTTACGAAGCCATTCACCGGCTTCTCTATATACCCTTTTGATGCTTGAGAAATCTTCCCGCTTAAGCCGTATATGCCTGGCAAGGCGCATATTCCATCCCAGAACCGGAATTTTAAAAAGACTATCCTTGGCGACCCACTTAAACTGCATCTTCGTCTTATACATTAATACAATATCGGCTAAACTCTGGTGATTTGACACAACAACATATGTCTTAAGCCGGTCTATGTTCTCAAGTCCATTGACGGTTACCTTCCAATAAGGATTTAAGGCGGTTACCGCATCGGCCCACCAGAAACACTGGGCGTGCACAACCTTTCGTTTCCTGTCAAAAGGATAGAGAATTATTGAAAAAAATGCCATGACAAAGAATAATAACACAATCAGGGCAATTCCCACAACCCAGATGAGCGCCGACTGCATTGTTTGTTTCATCTTTGCATCCTATCACCGCCTAAACATCGCCGGTTTCCCGCACTCTGCCGCGCAGAAGCTTCTTTGCGCCCTGGCGCCGCTTTGATTCTAAGAGCTTTAATTTCGCCCGGCGAGACCTTCTACGTTTCTGCCGGCGGATCTTCTCAATACGTTTTTGTTCTTCGGAAAGTTTCCCCAGCAGCGCGCCCTCAATCTTCTTAAGTAAGAGCTGCCGGGCGCGATAGCGGTTCTGGGCCTGGGAGCGCTCCTGGCGGCATTTGACTTCAATCCCGGTAAGGAGATGGCGCAGGTAGACGCAGGTGGAAACTTTATTCACATTCTGCCCCCCGGGCCCCTGCGCGCGGATGAACCTTTCTACGATATCCTCTTCGCGCACGCCCAAGCGCGCCATCATCTCCCGCAGCGACTTTTCCTTCTTGAGCCCGACCATTAAATTAATTTTCCTAATTTTTCCCGGCTTTTAAACCTGGATTTTTGCCGACGCGCGCTGCTCTTGCTCCAAGGCTTAGCCGCACCCTCGGTTTTCTTCCAGGGCTTAGACGTTCCCGTGGATTTCTTCCAGGGCCGAGCCCCTTCCTCAGCCTTCTTCCGGGGTTTATG
>MHHA01000038.1 GCA_001805845.1 Omnitrophica WOR_2 bacterium RIFCSPLOWO2_12_FULL_46_30 | reverse complement strand
CCGAGAGAGGCTGAAGCCAGGGAAATAATTATGGCTATAACAATTGATATTATCATTGGTTATTTTTCCTCCCTATACCTGCAGACAGCTTCAAGCAAAGCTTCAGGCGAAGCTTTCAGGCAAAGAGGACTTTATCTACGCGGATATCGTGAGGTAGATGATGAGGAAGGCGTTTCAGGACTTGAAATTTAAAGGCCAAACCGATCTTCGGCGCCCCGCCGGGAAGGCTGCTTAAAAACCTGTCGTAATAGCCCAGCCCCCTTCCTAAGCGGTTGCCTCTGGCGTCAAAGGCTAAACCCGGAACGATAAACAAATCAATAGCTTCTTTGGGAACCGGCTCCTGAGAAGAAGGCTCATCAATGCAATGCGCCCCTTTCTTGAAGTCATCCGCCCCTCTACCGGTAACTAAACAGGGAATGAGCTTTTTTGCCTTTATATCGCAAGTCGGAACTGCAACTTTCTTTCCTAACCTAATTGCCCCCTCAATCATTAAGCGCGTGCTGACCTCTGATTTCAGCGCAAGATAAAACATAATTGTCTTTGCCTGTTTAAATGCTTTCAAACGAAAAAGTTTTTCTTTTATCGCCAGTGACTTTCTTTTGCGTTCTTCCTCCTTCTGATTCTTTAATTTTTGCAACATACGATTTCTCAAGCGCTGCTTGCTCATGAAAACATCTTAAATTTTCACTATACCTGCCTGCTGTTTCTTCCTGTAATCCTCAATTGCCGACTTAAGCGCTTCTTCGGCTAAAACCGAACAATGCATCTTGATCGGCGGCAGGCCTCCGAGCGCCTCTGCCACCGCCTTGTTGCTTATCTCCAGCGCCTCCTCAATGGTCTTTCCTTTGACCATCTCGGTTACCATCGAGCTGGTGCTTATCGCGGCACCACATCCAAAAGTCTTGAACTTAACATCAGTGATTCTGCCGGATTCCACCTTGATGTATAATCTCATAATATCCCCGCAGACAGGATTTCCGACGTTGCCTATGCCATCGGCATCCGGTATCTCTCCAACATTGCGCGGATGCAAGAAATGATCCATCACTTTTTCGCTATATTGCTGTTCCATTTTAATAATTCGCTAAGACCTTCTGGGGTTTGGTGGTTTTGCTGTAATCCTTTGGCTTGCAGATAGTTTTTATTTTATCTAACTGGCCCTTCTGCTCTAATTCCTGATAAATCAAAACCCAGGCACAGTCCCTCTCCCGGTCTACCTCGCATTTGCCCTTAATCACTCCGCCGCAGGGCCCGTTCAGCAGGCCTTTGGGGCAGCGGGTAATCGGGCAGATGCAGCCGGTCATATCCAAAACGCATTCACCGCAATTAGAGCAGACCTCATAGAAATTCCCCCTGGCATCCATTAAGGTGCCGAACATTGAATTTAAAGCCGGGAGCACCGTTAATCCAAAACGGTCATTTTCTTTTACCGACTGCACCCCTAAGCCGCAGGACAAAACTAAAATCGCCTGGGAACCTTTTAGGGCCGGGATATTTTTAGCAAAGGCGGCCTTGCTCTGCGCCGCAATACAAGGCGCGTTTGGGATAATCCAGCCGGTAACCGTCTTACCCTGGGACTCTAAATACTCTTTCATCTGGAGGACTTCTTTCTCGCCGCCGGTATGGCAGGTGGTTGAACACTCGCCGCAGCCAAGCAAAAATATTTTCTCTTTGCCTTTTAAGCTGTTAAGAATCTCCCCTAATGGCTTACATTCAGTGACAATCATGATAGAACAATTTTAACATGAGTTAGAAATAAACTCAAGAAAAATATGAGGCCTATGTTTTGGTCTGGCGCAATTTTTCTAAACGCACTTTGATTTTGGCCTCGTAGCCGATATCCGCAGGAACATAATATTTTTTGTCAGACGGCATATATTCCTGTTTTACATAATGAGCGGGGTAATTATGCGCGTACTTATACCCCTTGCCATGGCCTAATTTTTCTGCCCCTTTATAGTGGGTATCTTTTAAGGCCTCCGGCACTTCCTGAAGACGGCTAGTCTCTACATCCTTTGTTGCCTTTTCAATCCCTAAATAAGCCGCGTTTGACTTGGGAGCGCAGGCAACATAAACCGCTGCCTGCGCCAGAGGTATACGGCATTCCGGCAGGCCCACGAATTCAGAAATCTGTAAAGCCGCGCTGGCTAAGACAATGGCCTGGGGGTCAGCATTGCCTACGTCTTCACTGGCGCAGATGCAAATTCTTCGGGCAATAAAACGCGGATCCTCGCCCGCATAGAGCATCTTTGCCAGCCAGTAAAGCGCGGCATCAGGGTCAGAGCCGCGCATACTTTTGATAAAGGCAGAGGCGGTATCGTAATGCGCATCCTCATCGTGGTCATAGAGCACGAGCTTTTTCTGGATAGATTCCTGAGCGGTTTTTAAATCAAAATTTATTAGGCCGGACTTATCTTTCGGGGTGGTGAGCACTCCGACTTCTAAGGCAGAGATTGCCCGCCGGGCGTCTCCATCGCTTACTTTACTCAAAAATTCCAGGGCGCCCTTTTGCGCTCTTATTTTAAGTGAACCAAATCCGCGGGTTTTATCTTTCAAGCAGTTATGCAAGATAGTCAAAACTTCCTCTTGCGCTAAAGGCCTCAGTTCATAAACTAAGCTGCGGGAGAGCAGGGGCGCAACTAAGGAAAAGAAGGGGTTATGCACCGTTGCCCCAATCAAGATGATATTCGCTTCTTCTACATCAGGCAAGAGCACGTCCTGCTGGGCCTTGTTAAAACGATGGAGCTCATCAATAAAAAGAATGGTCTTTTTAGCGCTGATTTTTTTAAGCTGCCGCGCTTTAAGAATAATCCTGCGCAACTCCTCAACATTGGAAAGCGTGGCATTTATAGAAACAAAATCGGATTTTGTTACCGAGGAGATGCAATAGGCAAGAGAGGTTTTGCCTGAACCCGGAGGCCCGTATAAAATAAGCGAGCTCAAGCCGTCTGATTCAATTGCCCGGCGCAAGAGTTTACCCGGGCCCATAATATGGCTCTGGCCCACAAACTCCTCTAATGTCCTCGGCCGCATGCGCACCGCCAGGGGAAGATCTTTAGTGTCTATTGATTTACCTGGCGAGGAGAACAAATCTACTGAATTAGTATTCATAACTGTTATCCCCCCTTCTTGCTTTCGCAAGAAAGCAGGGGGGATAAATTCGCACAGCAACTTATGTTCACCTCACCGCAAAGCGGCGGCTCCATAAGTTGCGTGCTCATTTAAAAAAAATCCCCGCACAATGCCGTCAGACCGTTGGCTTGAACCCTGTTTTCAAGTGGGGGCCTCTTCTTAACAGCTACGCTGTTCAGAAAGTTCAGCTCCCATTAAAAAAGTGTTGGTTCACAACTGCTCTGGTCCCGACGCGCACGGCAGGGAAAAAATCCGTAACGCCCTCTTTTCAGTTTTAAGTATACCACTTAATCTATTAAAAATCAAGCTTTTTTTCAAGTTCGCTTACTACATTGTGACAGAAATTTATGTCACGGAGTACTGCTGCCTATGCTCGCGGCGGTTTTTAACTCTACATTTGCCTCCCGGCATAACTGTGCTAATACGGTATCCATATACGACTTGACTTCTATGTCGGTAAGGGTGCCCTTGGCAGAGCGAAATTCTAAGGAAATGGTGAGTGATTTTTTACCTTTGCCGATTGCCGCAGAGCGATAGAGGTCTTTAAAGCTGACCGCTTCTAAATTCTCTAAGCCGCAAGCCCTGATTATTTGCGCGATATTTTGATAGGCGAGCCCTTCCTCTGCGAGCAGGCTGATATCCCGGGTAACCGAAGGATATTTCGGCAGGTTCTGATATGTTTTTTGAAAATTGACGTAGGTTTTAAGCTTATCCAAATTCAATTCCAGGGTTAGCGCTTCTCTATTATCTATTTTAAAAGCAAGGAGAATCTCTTTTTTAAACTGGCCGATTATGCCGAGCTCTTGCTGATCAATAATGAGCGCTGCCGAGCGGCCTTCTTGAAAAAATGGCCTTGATGAAGGAAGAAACTTATAGTCCCTGACGCCTAATTTCTGAAGCAATAATTCTAATTTCCCCTTGAACTCTAATAAGTCCGCTTTATCTGCGAGCAAACCCAAAGAGCTGAATTCGCTCGTCCGGCTAAAGCAATCACCGATTTCAAAGAATGCGCAGCGCTCGCTTCCCAAGTCCAAATTGCGCCCTAAGGTATTGAGCAGGCCGGCAAAAAGCGCAGGCCTTAATATTTTTTGTTCAACGCTTAAGGGATTTTCTAAGCAGGCGGCGTTCTCTAAAGCAATGCCCGCCTTTTTTAAATTCTCCTCGCTGAATAAACTATAAGTAATAACCTCGCTGAATCCCAGCGCAGCCAATGTCTCTCTTATTCTCTTAGCAATCGCTAAGCTCTCATCTTCCTGAATCCCGCCCGGCTTAACCGCCGGCAGAGTTAAAGGTATATTTTCATAACCATAGATACGGCAAAGCTCCTCAGTGACATCTGCCTGGGATTTGATATCCTGGCGAAAATCCGGCACTTTAACCTTCAGAATATTTTTTTTCTCTGAACTTATTTTAAATCCTAAAGCGTTTAAAATAGCTTTTGTTTTGGTTGTGGGTAAATCCTGTCCGATAAGCTTATTTGCTTTATCTATAGTAAAGCTGATACTCTTTTTGGAAACCGTATCCGAACCGCGCTTATACAGCGAACCTGCTTCGCCACCCGCATTTTCTAAAATTAAAGACAAAGCAAAATTTGAAGCATTAACTATATTGCCCTTATCCACAGACCTTTCAAAACGATAAGATGAATCGCTCGATAATCCTGATAAACGGCTCACCCTGCGCGTAACTATTGGTGAAAAATAGGCGCTCTCTAAAAGGACATTCTGCGTTGCTGTATTTACTTCGCTCTTTTTGCCGCCCATAATTCCGGCTATGGCTATCGGGTTATTCTCATCAGTAATAACTAAAATCTCAGACGTTAATTTCCGCTCTATTCCATCGATAGTCAAAATCTCTTCTCTGTCTTTTGCAAAACGCACAGAAATCTCTTTACCTTTGAGCTTATCCAAATCAAAGGCGTGCAAGGGCTGACCCGTGGTAAACAAAACATAATTGGTGATATCTACAATATTGTTGATTGGGCGCAGTCCTATTGCCTGAATCCGTTTCACCAGCCAGGAAGGCGAAGGCTTGACTTTGACATTTCTGATTATCCGTGCCGAATAAAAGGGGCATGCATTTTTGTCTGTGATATTGATTTTAAATTGGGTAGTTTCTTTTTTGAGATTTTGAATTTTAAATTGTGATTTTGATTTTTCCTGCCTGCCGGCAGGCAGGGATTTTTTGATTTTTGATTTTGTAATTGCCGCCGCTTCCCTGGCAATGCCGGCTACCGACAGCCAATCCGGACGGTTAGAGGTAACCTCAATCTCAAAAACATAGTCGTCTTCAAATTTCTCTAAAGCAGTTACCTCAAGGCCGGCCATGGTCAGTTTTTCAGCCAGCGCTTCCGGTTTAAGCGAAATATCTACAAAATCCTTGAGCCAGTTGTAGGTGATTTTCATCAGAATTGCCTTAAAAACCTTAAATCATTTTCATAAAACAGCCGGATGTCATTGATGCCGTATTTGAGCATGGCAATCCTATCTACGCCCATGCCAAAGGCAAAGCCGGTATATTTACCTCTGGGATAGCCGACATTGGCGAAAACATTAGGATGAATCATCCCGCATCCTAAAATTTCAAGCCACCCTTTTCCGCCGCAGACACTGCATTTATTTTTCTGGTTACTCTTGCATATTATGCAAGAAATATCTACCTCTGCCGACGGTTCGGTAAAGGGAAAGAAATGCGGCCGGAAGCGCATTTTGGTATCTTCGCCAAAAAGCTTTTTTACGAATACGGCCAGGATCCCCTTTAGGTCAGAAAATTTGACATCATCATCAACTAAGAAACCCTCCAGCTGATGGAACATAAAGGAATGCGAGGCATCTACCGCATCAGGACGATAAACTTTACCCGGAACAATCACTGCCAGAGGCGGCCGGTATTTCCTCATCACCCGTATCTGCACCGGCGAGGTGTGGCTGCGCAGCAAGAATCTTCCTTTTCTGGTTTCTGGTTTTAGATAAAACGTATCAAAGGCATCCCGCGAGGGATGCTCCAGAGGAATATTTAATCCGCTAAAATTATTCTCCTCCGTCTCAATCTCAGGGCCCTCTACG
>MHHA01000037.1 GCA_001805845.1 Omnitrophica WOR_2 bacterium RIFCSPLOWO2_12_FULL_46_30 | reverse complement strand
AGGCGCAGATAGCAAAGGAAAAGAGGAGCTTGAGCCGGCTATCTTAAAGAAGGCAAAAGTGGTTATAGACGACTGGTCCCAGGCGCCGTCTTCGGGTGAAATCAACGTTCCCTGGTCTAAAGGGCTGATAAGCAAAAAAGATATCCACGCCACCTTAGGTGAAATTGTTTTGCGCCGTAAGCCGGCCCGTATTAACAAAGACGAGCTCACTGTCTTTGATTCTACTGGCCTGGCCATACAGGATGTTTCCTGCGCCCAATTTGCCTATTTCCAGGCCTTAAAGAAAAATATAGGTAAAAAGGTAAATATTATCGCTGTCAAATCCGCCAAGTTAAGCAATAGCCTGCCAGGAAATGTAATCTTTTAAAAATAAAAGTAAGCAAGAGTAAGTCACGCCTTCGTTATTAACAGCAAAATCACAAATATCCATAACCTATTGTATTACATACAGTAGCGAATAGTAGTTAAATATGCTGTAGTTAACATAAGATATATTATAGGCACAAGTGCGACAATAAGGAGTAAATAAAAAGAGGAATGAATAAGCTCTTTAGGATGTCCTTTTTGCTTCTAAATACCTCTTAATCCTTGCCAATTGCTCTTTTTTGGGTTTAGTTTTTCCCTTAATCCATCTTTCGATGGTTCTGGGGGTAACCGCTAAATAATCAGCCAGATTTTTAGTTTCATAAGACCCGCTATAAAGGTAAAAATTATGCAGATTAAGCCAACATTCTAACTCCCTATCCATCTTTGGCGCCTCCCTCAGAAAATCTTTGCCAAAAGCTCTAGAATTTCTTCCTCTTGAAATATTCAATGGTTTTCCTTAGTCCATCTTCAAAACTGATAGCGGGGTCATATTTTAGTATTTTCCTGATTTTTGATATATCAGCGCAGGTTTTAAAAACATCTCCAGGCCGCGGCGGTAAAAACTCGGGCTTGATGTTTTTACCGATAATTTTATTTAAAACTTCCACAAGTTCTAAGACGGTATGGTCTCTTCCGTTTGCTAGGTTAAAGATGTCATGTTTAATATCCGCTGTGGTTGCGGCTAAGACATTGGCCTGGACAACATTATCTATATAAGTAAAGTCCCGGGATTGTTTTCCGCTGCCGAAAATCGGCGGCGCTTCGCCGCGCAGGATGCAATGGATAAACTTTGGAATGACTACGGCGTATTCATCATCCAATGCCTGCCTGGGGCCGAAGACGTTAAAATATCTCAAACAGACAGTCTGCAGATTAAAAAATTCTGAAAAGATGCGGCAGTAGTATTCGCCGGCTAATTTGGTCAGGGCATAAGGTGAAATCAATAACGGATAGGCATCCTCCCGTTCGGGGAACTGGTCAGTGTCGCCGTAGACAGAGCTTGAAGACGCGAAGACAAAACGTTTGACCTTTGCTTTTGCTGCCGCCTGAAGCAGATTAAGGGTGCCGCTAATGTTTACAGCATTATAGCTTTCAGGCTCTTTCATAGACCTGGGGACCGAGCGAAGCGCAGCCTGGTGCAGGACATAATCAATCCCTGCGCAGGCTTTTTCGCATACTGATTGAGTCCTGATATCCCCGTGGATGAGTTCAAAAATATCTTTCGCGGTCTTTTTAGCAAAGGCGAGGTTTTCTTCTCTTCCTGAATAGAAGTTATCCAGGACCCTTACGTAGTGGCCTTCTTGGAGTAATTTCTCGGCGATGTTTGAACCGATAAAACCGGCTCCGCCGGTAACTAAGAATCGCATTAATCCTCCATTTGCGGGCAAGAAAAAATAAAAGAGGCTGCCTTATTTAACCTTTAAGCGCAGCCTCAGCGGTTATTTTGACGGCTTATAGACCATATCCCCGGCCCTTACTCTTGAAGCAACTAACAAACCGATTTCATCGCCTTTTTTTGCCTCAGTTATGGGAACGCGGTTTATCTGCATAGAGGTGACTGTTTCTTTAAGATCGGTGGTATGGCCTTTGATATGGATAGTATCCCCGGCTTTTAAAGGCAACTTTAGCTTGAGCACTGCGGCGTTTACGTGCGGAAAGTAATGGGTGACTTTGCCAATGACCGCTGCTTTTATCTGGCCGGCTTTAGCCTTAGCCTGCTTGGCTTTGCGAGGTTGCGGCGCCTTCTTTTTTAGTATTTTCCCGGCAGGAGCCCTTTTCTTCTTGAGGCTTGAGGCCTTCCTGGCCGGCTTTCTCCTGGTGGTTTTTTTCTTTTTAGGCGGCATAATTTATAACCTCCTTTCAACCCTCTTATATTTTTAACAACGAATCAAATTCGCCGTAGGGATTTTTTTCTTGAAATGGATTTTCAGGATCGGTTATCCATTTGCCGTCAACGATAAAACGGTAGCGGTACTGCTGTCCCGGTTCAAGCCGTAAGCTTTTAATCCAGCTGCCGTGGTTGTCAGCCATTGCCGCATCTTTATCGGTGCGCCAATTATTGAAGTCGCCGGCAACATATACCTCCCTGGCGCCGGGGAGATTAAGTTTGACGGTAATTTCAGCTAATTTGGGCAGGTGTTCCTCAATGAGCTCTTGAATCTTTACTTTTAAAGGTTCACCCTGCGCCTCTGTTTTAATCATTTCCTTGGATAAGCTGTAATAATCTTTTGCCCCGCGGCTGTATTTATCAAAATCAAACACTGAAGAGCCGAAGCTTTGCGACTCTTTAAGTTTTACGTTGACGTGGATAATGGTTGAGAACATGCTTTCCCTGAATCTGTTCCTTAAATCAGCCAATATTTTGAAGCCGTATTTCAGCCGGGAGTCAAAAATAGTTACCAGGACCTTAAAATCAACCCGATGCTCAAGGCGCTCTTTAATCAGGTTGATGATATCAATCAGGCGGCCTAAGCCCTCCACAGAAAAACGGCTGGGCTCAACCGGGATAATCACTTCATTGGAGGCGCAGATTGCGTTTACGGTTAAAATGCCTAAATTCGGCGGGCAGTCAATGATGGCATAATCGTAGTTACTGTTTGAAATGGCGCTCAAGGTTTCCTGGAGGCGGTTTTCGCGGCCGATCTCATTTGCCAGTTCCTGTTCAATAGTGGTGAGGATTATGTTGGAAGGAGCAAGATCAAGGTTAATGCTTACGTTTACGATGATATCCTCAAGGGCTGCCTTTTGCGGCGTCAGCTTTGACAGGCAGTGATAAATATTCTTTTTTGCTTCAATATTTAAGCCGACCGTTGCGTGGGCCTGGGGATCAAAGTCAATTAGCAGTACTTTGCGTCCGTTAGCGGCTAATGCCGCCGCTAAATTTACCGCGGTGGTGGTCTTGCCGCAGCCACCCTTCTGGTTGGCGATTGAGATTATCCTCATAAACTTGTCCCTCCTAGTTCATTTGGTAAAGCCGAGCTCATCAATGTATAGGCAATCATCTTTATCCGCAACGTTCCACTCCTCAATAATAAAGGATATTTCTTTGAGGTTATCCCAGGCGGTGATTTCCTTAAAATCGCTTAGTTTAATCTTATAACGTCTCCACTTACTGTCTACGTTAACGTAGCGCGCGGCATTTTCTCTGAAGTTGTTTTCCAGCGCTACCCTCAGATGCATAACGCCAAAATCCTTACAGCGCCTGGCCTTAAATTCCAGCTCCTTAAAGCCCCGCGCATTTAAATCCGCTAAGGCAATTGCATACCCTTCTTTCTTTAGATCGGAAGCCGTAAAATCGTACCGTATCTTAATCAGCTCGTTGCCAAGGTCTAACTGTAAACTCCGTCCTTTTGGCGTATGCTGCCGGAGCGGGTGCCTTAAAAAAAGATAGAGCAAGGGCAGCGCAATTATCGGCAGTATGAGAAAGAGCGCATATTTCCTAAATGATGATGGCCGCCTCTTTTCTATAGGCCTAGCAGTTAGCGAAGGCTGCTTATCTAAATATACCTTAGCTAAATAATCGTAGACCTCATTCTTTTCCATTTTTATAGCAGAAAAGCTTTCTTTTGTCAATGATTTTTTTCTTTTAAAGCCCAAAATATAGTAGCCATAATCAGTTAGCTATACATTATGTAGAGGTACCACAGGCATGCCCGCGTGTTCTATGCGCTATATTGGTCTATTCAGGTATTCCGGCGGTTCTTTGTCAATAAATTTATAGAAATTACTTAAGTGCTTTCTAAACAAGTAATCAAAATCAGCGTGATTATCGCCATACCACCAGAACCAGTCGCTGCCCTCGCAGATATATAGCTGCTTCCAGGCCTTTTCTATATTGACTGGTGAACCCCTGGTGAACCCCTGGTGAACCCCTGGTGACTCCTTTAACTCCTGCCTTGCCTTTGCCAGGTATTCCCAGGCCCTATTTTTCTGTTCCTGGCCGAGCCACTTATTAAAATTGCCGTATATCCAAGAACCGGCGCTTAAACGTTTGATATTGTCCTTGGCGGGAAATTTTTGGAGATATTCATTGACCGTTACGGTCTGGATGAGTTTATCATCGCTTAAACATTTATAGAGATGGGTGAGAAAATCCCAGCCGTCGTTGCGATAGTATTCCCAGGCGTTTTCCCCATCCAGCGCGATAACCACAAGGCAATCCCCGCCTTTAAATATTTTGGCTATATTATGCAGATGGCCGATGAAATCCGCGACCGCCGCATGCTCGGTCAGGCCGTGATAAACAAAGCCAATGAGGTCAGAGAGGTTACGGTCGCGAAAAAGGACGGACAGCTCCCCTCCTTCTCTTTTTAAAAGATGAGGCCTGTAGAGCGAGCGCGGCGAGCGTTTTTTCTTTAGCGATCTAAAGAGTATTTCTTCATCAGTAATAATCCATTTTATTCCGGCATCAATAATATAAGGGATAATATGCTCGCTCACCGCCTCTTCTGACGGCCACATCCCTTGCGGATGCCGGCTGAAAACATTCTGGTAAAGCTCAACCGCTTGTTTTATTTGAGCTTGGGCGTCTTCAGGATGAGCAAAGCAATGATGAGGCAGATGCGCGGCCTTATTTGCCTCCTTGGCGATATTGGTGTTAAAAAGAAGCGGGGTAATCGGATGATAATAGGGCGTGGTGGTAATTTCAATCTGGCCGCTATCCTGGAAGCTTTTGTATGCCGGCAGTATCTCTTTCATCAGCTCAATCTGCTGTTTAAGAACCGTGAGCTTATCCTCTTCGCTGAAATGGCGGGCTTTGGCAATGAGATTCTTTAACTCCCCGATACTTTTCTTGGATGAGGGGTCAAACCAGGCTAAGTTAAACCAGACCTGCAGGTCTAAATAATCCTGAAGCGAAAATTCTTCTTTTCTTTGTTTTTTGTGATAGAGTTGCAAATAGCGCGGATACAAGGCGATGATATTATTTAGATGGCTGGAGAAGAAATGCTCTTTAATAAAATGTTTTTCTTCATCATTTAACTCAAGGGCCCTTTTATAGCTGTGAATCTGGTAGCGGTCCTGCGCGCCGTCTACGTATCCCTGGATCTGTTCAATTAAGCAAGGCACGAGATTAAAGGTTTGATGGATACGTGGGTAATTTTCAAGGATTTTGACCATATCTAAGTAATTCTTGATTGCGTGCAAACGCACCCAGGGCAGGTATAGTTCATTTGTGGCGAGGTCGCGGTAATACGGCTGGTGCATATGCCAGATGAAGGAGAGGTAAAGCATTGGCTAAAAACAGGGCCTATCTATTATTGTGTTTAAGGTATTTTCTAATTTCATCATGATTGCCGATAAAGACAAGATTCAAAGCATCCTGGTCAATGCTGAAAACAACCCTTAAATCTATGCCTATCCTGATTTCCCATAATTGCGAAGTCAATTTCTTTAAACCAATTCCTGAGGAAGCAGGGGTCTTATTCTCGAGGCAGGAAATAAATCCTGCTACCGCGCTATTGATCTGGGCCTGTTGCTGGCAGGAAAATTTCTTAAAAACTCTTAAAAATGAATTAAAATAGAATACCCGCACCTTACCTTTTCTTCATTATCTTCCGTAAATACTTAAGCGCGCTCTTGGAGTTATCGAAACGGATGTAACCTTTCTTTTCTTTCTGCTTCTCAAATAGCCGCTCCATAGCATCCAGGTCTTCTTTGGTCCAAGCTTGATTTCGCTCAACCACGTCTACCGGTTTCATCAAGATCCCTTCTCTCTCCTGGCGAAAATTAACTAAATCTCCGGGGTGCAAGCCAAATCTTTTTAATAAGTACGGGGGAATGGTGATTTGATTCCTCCTGCCTATCGGCCTAATCATAGTTAAATGCATTGTCATGACCTCCTTTAATTAGCCCTGCCCTCAGAAGGGCG
>MHHA01000036.1 GCA_001805845.1 Omnitrophica WOR_2 bacterium RIFCSPLOWO2_12_FULL_46_30 | reverse complement strand
TCATTGACGTAAACTCAAAAAAAATCCTGGGAACCAAAGCGGCTTACAACAAACAGGCAAGCTTTGGCTCTGACGTGATCAGCCGGATCATCTTTGCCCAGGAGGCCGATGGCTTGGAAAAGCTGCACCACGCCGTGATTGATGAAATGAATATTATGATTCAGGAGTTAGCCCGGGAAAACAATATTGACCTCAATGACGTAACCTGCTGTTTATGCGCGGGGAATACTACGATGATTCATCTTTTACTCAGAGTTGACCCCACCTATATCCGCCGCGAGCCCTATGTGCCTACGGCTAATTTTGTTCCGGTAATCCGCGCCGCCGAAGCGGGAATCAGGATGAACCCGCGCGGGCTTCTGGGCTGCGTGCCGGGGATTTCCAGTTACGTGGGAGGAGATATTACCGCCGGCGTGCTCGCCTGCGGTATGGATAAGACCGAGAAGCTCAGTATGCTTATTGACATCGGGACAAACGGCGAGATAGTCCTGGGAAACAAGGACTGGCTTATCTCTTGCGCCGCATCTGCCGGGCCCTGCTTTGAAGGAAGCGGGATCAGCTGCGGAGTGCGCGCTTCTAAGGGGGCAATCCAGCGCATTAAAATCAATCCCAAAACCTTTGAGGTGGAATACGAAACCATACTTGATGCCGCGGCAAAAGGCATCTGCGGTTCAGGATATATTGATGCCATCGCGGAATGCTTGAGAACGGGGATTATTGACCGCAGCGGAAAAATAAATCCGAGCTTAAGCCATCCGCGCCTTCGCCAGGGCGAATACGGGAAGGAATTTGTGATTGCTTTTAAAGAGAAAGTAGGGACTTCATCCGACATCATCATTAATGAAGTGGATATAGAGAATTTAAAAAGGGCAAAAGGGGCGATTTATGCTGCCTGTTCAATGTTAGTGCGCCATATGCAGCTTAGTTTTGATGATTTAGAACAGATTTTTATTGCCGGAGGATTTGGCACCTACCTGGATATGCCCAATGCCATTTCAATCGGGCTTTTGCCGGATTTGCCGAGAGAGAAATTTGTTTTTGTGGGAAATAGTTCTCTGGTGGGCGCAAGGCAGATTTTACTTTCGCACGAGGCAATTATTGATGCCGAGAATATCGCCAAAAAAATCACCTATTTTGAGCTCTCGGTTGAGCCGCAGTATATGGATGAGTATGTGGCGGCCCTGTTTTTCCCGCATACGGATTTAAACAAGTTTCCCAGCGTAAAATGAGTTTTGTCATTGCAGTCGCCGGAAAAGGCGGAACAGGAAAGACAACCCTGGCCTCGCTTTTGATTAGCTTGTTAACCAAGCGCAATCAGGGAGCGGTCCTGGGAATAGACGCCGACCCGAATAGTAATTTAGCCGAGGCCCTGGGCCTGAAGGTTAAGGAGGATATCGGCGGCATTGTTGATTCCGTAGCTAAGAATCTTTCGGGTATCCCGGTGGGAATGACCAAGGACGCCTATATTGATTTTCGCATCCAGACCAGTATCTTAGAGGAAAAGGGATTTGACATATTGACTATGGGCAGGCCCGAGGGCCCCGGGTGCTATTGCTATGTGAATAACCTCTTGCGCACTCTGATCAAAAAGTTAGCCGATGATTATAGTTACATTGTGATTGATAACGAGGCGGGTTTTGAGCATCTCTCGCGCCGGACGATGCGCCGGGCTGACCGGCTCTTATTGGTCTCTGATGCCAGCGAGGCCGGATTGCGGGCGGCAAAGAGGATTGCCGATCTGGTAAAGGAATTGGAATTTGATATCAAGGAGGTATCTTTAGTCCTCAATCGCACCAATGAAATTTTGCTAAAAGATAAGATAAAGGACTTAGGCCTTGGGATATTCAGCGTCATTGCCGAAGATGAAGAGCTGCTGAATTTAAGCCGCCGGGGAAAACCCATAACCTCGCTTGATGATTCATCAAAGGCCTATTTAGAAGTAAAGAAGGTATTGGATGAAATTTTGCCGGCGAATTAAAATACGCAGGAAAAAGCCGGGGCGGGAGGAATAGATGGCTCTAGAATTGGTAAAAGAAAAATGGTCAAACGCGGTAGCTACGGTGGTTATCGGCGCAACGAAAGAAGAAGGCGGGAGCCGGGCATCGGTGGTCAAATGCGCCGGAGAAGAGGGGCTGCCTTTTTTATTTGCTGAAGGAAAAATCCCCAACCGCCCGGTTATCGCAATGGAGATATTTGATCTTGAGCCGGATGACTGGCCCGGGAGCCTCAAGCAGGCAATAGGCAGCGTGCTCAAAAGCCCGGCTGACTGGGCCCTAAAGTGCGAGAAGGAATTTAAGGCGGATTTAATCTGTCTGCGCTTGGCCGGCGCGCATCCTGATGCCCAGAATAGGCCGGTTGATGAATTGGTAAAGACAGTCAAGGATGTTTTAAGGGCAACTACTATTCCTTTGATTGTGGTTGGCTGCGGCGAGGATAGGCGCGATAATGAGGTTCTGCCTCGCTGCGC
The DNA here is from genome assembly GCA_001805845.1 of Omnitrophica WOR_2 bacterium RIFCSPLOWO2_12_FULL_46_30. GTDB lineage: Bacteria > Omnitrophota > Gorgyraeia > Gygaellales > UBA12090 > 2-02-FULL-45-21. The sequence goes on along the minus strand of MHHA01000036.1, from coordinate 3,791 downwards.
TGAAGCGGCAAAAGGCGAACGCATCTTAATCGGCGAGGCGGCCCAGGAAAATTATAAGACCTTAACTGCCAGCGTCATTGCCGACGGCCATAATATCATTGCCCAATCGCCGATTGACATTAATATCGCCAAACAGCTTAATATCCTTATCAGCGATATGGCCTTACCGCTTGAGCGTATCGTAATTAATCCTACGGTGGGCGCTCTTGGTTACGGGCTGGAATATGCCTATTCCATTATGGAGCGGGCACGCCTGGCGGCCTTATGCGGGGATAAAATGCTGGCAATGCCTTTTATCTGTTTTGTGGGATTGGAGGCCTGGCGGGCAAAAGAGGCAAAGGCATTGACTGAGGAATTTCCTGCCTGGGGCTCGCAGTTAGAGCGGGGTATCATCTGGGAGGCCTTAACCGCAACTACCTTCCTGCAGGCAGGCGCGGATATTCTGGTGATGCGCCACCCTAAAAGCGCGGAAATCGCGAGAAGGCACATTGATGAATTGATGGTTGTCTAAAATAACAGAAAGAGGTGCATATATATGTTTATCATCGGCGAATTAATTAATGGAATGTATAAAGATATCGGAAAGAGCATTCAGGCCAAAGATAAAACCGTTATCCAGAAGAAGGCGCTTGAGCAGATAAAGGCGGGCTCTGATGCTTTAGACGTGAATTGCGGCCCGGCTTCAAAAGATCCGCTAAACGACATTCAATGGTTAGTCCAGATTATTCAAGAAGTAACGGATAGGCCATTGGCCATTGATTCCAGCAGGCCGCAGGTAATAGAGGCAGGGCTTAAGGCCTCAAAGAATAGAGCGATAATCAATTCCACAACCGCCGATGAGGAAAAGCTTGAGATTTTAGTTCCCTTAGCCATAAAATATAATGCTAAACTTATCGGCCTTACCATCAGCAAAAAAGGCATCCCCCAGAATAAGGACCAGCGCTTAGAATTAGCCGCGACTATTGTGGCTTCAGCCCAGGAAAAAGGCCTGCCCATAGAAGACCTTTACTTAGACCCTATTGTTATGCCGGTTAACGTTGCCCAGGCCCAGATGAAGGACATTCTAGAATCGCTGCGCGAGTTCAAGATAATCTCTGAGCCGCCTCCTAAGACCGTAGTGGGCTTAAGCAATGTTTCTCAGGGCACAGGGCAGCGCGGGCTGGTAAACCGGACGTTCCTGATTATGGCGGTTGCCTGCGGATTAGATGCGGCAATACTTGATCCGCTTGACAAAGAGCTGGTTGACAGCGCCATAACTTCGGATTTGATTTTAAATAAACAGATTTACTGCGATTCATTCTTAGACGCCTATCGCAAGAAATAAATTTTGGCGGCGTAACTCAGCCTGATAGAGTAGTCGGCTCATACTTAAATGAGGCCACAACTTATGGAGCGATAGCGAACATAAGTTGTCTGGCCGAATTTAATCCTCGCAGCGCAGGTGCGAGGACCTACGTAATCATTAATAAGCATTTGTTAATAAATTTTGGCGGCGTAACTCAGCCTGATAGAGTAGTCGGCTCATACCCGATATGTCGCTGGTTTAAATCCAGCCGCCGCCACTAACCCAGATGATCATAATGAAAAGGATACCCTTATTATTCTTATTTCTTCTTTTATTTTCCGGCTGCACGGTGCATCGCTTTCAGAAGTCGCCAGAAGAAGGCGGTTATGTGGCGGCGCGTTTTGGCTATGTAATACCGGAATATACGGTGGATTTAGATAATAAGGCGCCGCAGGACTTTAAGCTAGCCAGGGCGAGATTGGAACGGAGAAACGATACGGTTGAAAAATATTACATTGAGATGGGCCAGATTGAAAACTATTTTCAAAGGTACGTCGGGCATTTTCCGAAGATTATCTGGAGCATATTCGCCAATACTATTAAGATGCCTTTTCATATCGTTTCAGAATACAGGTATGAGCATAATGAGGCATACCGCAAGAAGATTGACGATTTAGATGCCCGGCAAAAGGCAAGGGAAGAAGAAAGAATAAATAAGCTTAAGAGTGAATTAAGGGAATTCATCGCACAGGATTTGGAAAAAGAAAAACAGCTCCCTCCCTAAAATAAGCGGCGCCTGCCGGTTATACTAACATCAAATGTCCCTGATAGACAAAGTAAGACAAACAATAAAACAGTATAAGCTGATCGATAAGCCAGAGGGCAATGGTGCGGCTTCCGCTAGCCGCAGCCATAAGCCAGAGAAGATTATCGTAGGGGTTTCCGGGGGCCCGGATTCGCTGGCGCTGCTTTATGTTTTGAAAGCTCTGCAAAAAGAATGGAATCTTACCTTGCGCATAGCTCATTTAAATCATATGTTAAGAGGCCGGGAATCTCAGGGAGATGCCGAATTCGTGGTAAAGTTAGCTCAAAAATTAAATATACCGGTTACAATGCGCAAGATAAATGTGGCAGGACTTAAGCAGGGCGGCTCTCCGGAGGAAACAGCCCGCAAGGCGCGGCTTGAATTTTTGTTTGCTGTGGCAAGAAAAAATAAAGCCCATAAGATTGCCCTGGGGCATAATTCTGATGACCAGGCAGAAACTGTGCTCATGCGCATTATCCGCGGCAGCGGCCTTCTGGGATTGTCAGGAATCTTGCCGAAAAGAAAAATCAATAATTTTATAATCATCCGGCCGCTGATTGAGATACCCCGCAGGGAAATTGAGAATTTTCTAAAAGCAAAAAAGATTAAACCCAGGATTGACTCCACTAATTCAGAGGAAATATATTTCAGAAACCGCGTCCGCCATAAGCTTCTTGCGGAATTAAAAAGGTATAATCCGAATATCAAACAGGTATTAGCCAATACGGCGCAGAATATTGCCGCCGACTACGATTACTTGTTAGAGAATAGCCAAAAGGCATTCGCTAAATTAAGGAGAGGAAGAGGTAAAGTAAAATTATCAATGGTCAAATTCCTGAAATTACATCCGGCGCTCCAGAATATAGTTTTACGGCTTGCCTATACCGAGCTTAAAGGAGACACCAGAAGGCTAACCTATCAGCATATCAAGGAGGTAAGGGATTTAATGGACAGCCGCCCCTGCGGCGCAATTGTGGATTTACCTTCATCAATCTCCGTGATTAAAAATCCTCAATACCTTAGCTTTGAGCGAAAAGGGGCTTGCTTTTATCCCCTTTTGGCTTTATAATAATTTTTGAGGTTAAAGAAAGGAAACAATGCAATGAACGGAAAACTGCCAAAGCTTAGAACAAAAATGAAAATGAATAAGGTTCCGGCAAAGCGCCCGAACATATTGTTGCTGCTTATTATCCTGGGGATTTTCTTCCTTATAAGATATACGAGTGTTTATTTTCCGGTTAAAGAATTAAAATACGGAGAGTTCTATCGGCTGTTAAAAGAAAATCCTTCCCGGGGAGATATTGTTTATGCGGCTAAAATAGACAGCCGCCTGGAGGGACAATTTAAAGACGGAAGCCATTTCTTTGTGGTGATACCCGAGAACGATAAGGACCTAATTCCTCTCCTGCGTGAGAACGTGGCTCAATTTGAGGTGAAGCCGCAGCCGCTCTTCTTATCGCTGTTGTTTTCATTAGGCCCGGTTTTGCTTTTGATTTTTTTCTGGTGGCTGATGGCCTCGCGGGGCGAGCAGCTGGGAAACCGGATTTTGGGTTTTGGCAAAATCAAGTCAAAGGCAACGGACGAAGCCGCGCGCCAGAAAATAACCTTTAACGATGTCGCCGGCGTAGATGAGGCGAAGGAGGAATTGCAGGAGGTTATTGAATTTTTGAAGGACCCGAAGAAATTTCAGAAATTAGGCGG